>JACPAN010000002.1 GCA_016180815.1 Elusimicrobiota bacterium | reverse complement strand
TTTGCTTTGATTCGGGAACAACCAAAGCTGACCCGGAGGGCCGGCATGAATAATCTGACGTGCCTGAATCAGGAATTTTTCGATTTCGTTGGGATCGCGGGAAGAACCTATGGTTTGGAAAACTTTATAGCCATTGGCCTTGTCTATGATTTGAACGCTGATGGAGCCGCTTTTGTTGCGCTTTTTCCTGACAAACACCCCTTATTTTAACTGCGGGACACCCAAATTTCAGCACCACTCCCTCTGGGGAAGGGTCAAAATTTGCGGCTACTCGGAAGACGGGAAACTTCATCCCGATGTCACTCCTGATGTCGTTGCGCAAGTCCAAGAGCCTCTTGAGGAACCGGCGGCCGCCGATGAAGAACCCGCAGGCCCGGTGCTTTGCGCGGCCTTAACCGGCGCAGCCGAAATTCCTTTGCTGCCTTCGCGCATCCGGCAACGAGTCCTGGCGCGCATCGCCTCCTGCGACCGGGAAGTAGCCATGAGAGAGCTCAATGCAACCGCGATCGAAGCGTATGATCTGCTGGAAACCCTCGAAGACGAGGAATCCTTGGGCAGAACCGCCCGCAGGCAAATTCGTCAATTCATGGATCGATACGAAGAAATCGCCGAGCTCACGGATGCGAATCAAAAATTCGAACGGCTTCAGGCCTGGATGTCCGGGGTTCACCGCTACATCGAAACGTCCGAAATCAGCTTTTTAGGCCAAACCAGAAGGCTCGCGCGCGCCAGCGAACAAAAAACCAGGGAACTCACCGGCGCGACCGAAGCATTCGGACGATCCCGCTCCGTAGGCCGGTTAATTGAAGAAAATCCGGCCTTAGGCGAAGCCCTGGAACATTATTTAGCCGATCCAGAGAATGTCTCGGAAGAAGATCGAACGCTTCTGCAAGAATTTGAAAACAACGCCCAAATCAGGCAGCTTTGGCGGCGCCTGAGCAGGGCGCGGCGGGAATGGGGCGAAGCCAAGGCGGCTCTTGACGCGCATTTCGACGCCCATCCTGAATTAGTCGAGTACTACACATCGCTGACCGCTTATCAAGCCGCCGTCGTGCGTTATCTGCAGTTGGCGGCGTTGGGCGGCCGTCCCACGCATGAAGGCGAAAAATTCTTTGTGGGTTTGCCGGATGCGCATGAGGTTCGCCTGGCCCGGCGCTACGGAGCCACCGGTCTTTTGGTGCAATCGCAAAACTGGGAAACCCGGTTCATTTCAGCGGACGGGCGTTTCGTGGCATCGAGCCGCACGCTTGAAGGCCGCCATCAAACCATCATCAACTACTTCGATTCTCGCGGCCGGCGCACCGGAACCCATGTCTCCACCCAAATGCAGGACGATGAAGGCCAACAATACACGCTGGTTCAATCCAGAGACGGGCGCGGACGCATACGCCGAGAAGAAGAAAAAGGCCGGGGTGTGATCCGCACCGGCGACTGGTATGACGACGGCATCCCCGCACGCGTCGTCGAGGAGCATGAGGACTCCTCATCCGTTATTTATGTCAACGAACGGGACGCCCAGGGCAATGTCACATCCAGCAGCCAGCATAGAAACAACGCCGACGGTTCGTCTATTCTTTACCTGACTAACAGGGACGCCCAGGGCAATGTCACGTTCAACGGTTTCCAACGAATCGGCGCCGGCGGCAGCGAGGAGGAGCGCCTGGAATGCTACCCCGGCGAAGACCAATGCCTGCAGGCCGCGATCGCTCCGCAAGAGGGCGTCAGCTACGATGTGCGGCGTTTTTCCATCGGCAATCCCGATGGCGTTTGGCTGCGCACCTTGTATTTTGACGACGGCAATTCGCACAGCCGTTTGGGCGGAGATTTAGTGGATGCCCTGGCCGCGGAAACCGATGAGACGGTGCGCATTAATTTAGCCGATGATGTGGCCATGGCCATGGTGCCTTTAACCGGCTTATCGGAGGAACGCGTTCCCATGGTTTCCGACTTTATCGGCGATCGGCTCCAGACGGTGGATAATGCCGATGCCGCTACGTTGGATATCGAACCCAACGGTGAAGTCGTGGTGACCAGGCCGACCGAACACGGAGGCCGCACGGTTTTCGTCGGACGTTTCCAAAACGGCACAGCCACCGCCGCGCAGCGGGAGGCGGACGAAGCGCCGGGCGAAGCTTTAGTCGCTTATTGGGCGAGCTTCAACGCTCAGGGCGAACTCACCAGCGACGCTGAAGTGCACCGGCTGCCGGCGGCCGAGTACTACGGCAACGGGCGCCGTTTAGATTGGAGCCCCATGGCTGTTTTGGGAGAAGGCAGCTCCGGTTGGCGCGTTTACCTCAGAGATCACAGCCAGCGCTTGGACGGGGAATGGGAAGAAACTTCGGAGGAAGAAATCGCCTCCTGGACCTCCTATCAACAGCCGACATTCTGGTCCCTTTACGGCGAAACAGCCATGAACGACACGCCCGTTGTTTCCCAGCTTCTTCAGGTCGGGCGCAGCGCGGTGATGGGTGTTGTCGGCTCGGGGTATTGGATTGCGGCTGGGGTTTCGGCTGCCGTTGACGCTGATGCAGCCACGACGTCGGATTTAATTCACCTAGGCGCGGCGACCTGGGCTGATGTGGGGGTCAGTATGCCTTGGGATGACGCCAAAGCAGATCAACGGGAACGCCAAAATTTATCGTTAATGCTGGCACGGGACGCCATGACCGATGAAGAAGAAGAAATTTTTGATGAAAACTTAGAACGTGAGGCTTTCCAACAATCCTGGCGCGGCAAAGAATTTCAAGGAAGGGCCGACCTTTCGCATCGAGTCTACGATCAAGTTTTTGGAGATGCGCATCGCAGCCAAGACGCCACGCTCGGAGCTTTTGCCGCCCGGAGCTTCAGCGCAGCGCCCGCCTACTTTTTCCGCCAGGCCGCGACTGCGGATACATGGTATGAATCACTCGGCTACGGCGCCTTGGGCGTCGGCGGCGCAGCCAGCACGGCTTTTTTTGAAGGCGCTCCTTTGGGTCTTGTCGGAGCAGTGCCGGGCGTTGCGGTCCGGGGAGCGACCAGTCTCGGCCTAGCCGCCGGACGCCTAACGCCCGCGCTCGCCGTCATCGGCGAAGCCGAGGCCGTTACCGCAGGCACGACCAGAGCATTAACCTTTTCCGAACGATTGGCCGGCAGCTTGGTCGGTCTTGGCATCAGCCCGCAGCGAATTGTCAATGTTGCCCGCATCGGCGCCGCAGGAGCGGAGTACGCGCAATTGGGCGCCAGAACTTACGTGACCACGCCGTTTGTCATCGGCGTGGGCGCTCAGGCTATAGACTCAGTGCCTGTTTTTGCCCGCTTGGCCGAAGACCCGGACTCTGTCTACGCCCAACAGGATGCCTGGGAAGCGGGCGGCGGTCTGGTCACGGCAGCCACGCTTTTGGGCATGGCCAGAGCCACGCACCCGAGAACCCCCCGCGGCACAAAAGCCCTGGCCACCAGGACTCAAACGCCGGCGGTAGCCGACACTTTTGACCCCTATCGAGCGCTGGGACTGGAACGCAACGCAAGCATGGAACAAGTGCGCCGGGCTTACAGACGACTCGCCTTTGAAAATCACCCTGACCGCGTTCCCGGAGCACAAGCTGAAGCCAGGATGAGAGACATCAACCGGGCTTATGAGGCGATTCAAGCCGAACGCGCGGCAGCCGCATCCACTCCCACCGCCGAGCAAACGCCGGAACCTGCGCCCGCGCGGCCTGGCGCTCAACCGGCGCAAGGCGCGCCCAGAGCCTTACCGCCCCCCGCCGGAGCCGAAGTCATCCCCATCGAAACAGCCAAAGGCAAAGGTTCGTCATTGCGCGCAACACCACGCACCGACACGCCTCTGGCACCGCAACAAGCAAGTGTTGTTCCGGAAGCCTATGTTTCTCTCACCGAAGAAGTGCGCGCTTATGATGGGCCGGACGGCCGCTACCTTCAAGCGCGAGAAAATTTTGTTGAGTTCCTCCCCAATAGCGAAGGTGACATCCCCTCCGCGCATTGGAAGTTTCACGTCAGCGCCACGCCTGAAAATGCAGCCGCCGTTGTCAGATTAGCCACAGGATACCTGCGCGGACAGCGAATCAGGCACAAAATCGTCAGTTCAGAAGGATACCCCAGATTCTTCGGCGAGGATGCCGGGACACAGCAAGGCAAACTGGTCACGGTTTGGTGTGAAAACGCGGCCCAAGCCAGAAATCTCATGAACGCCCTCGACGGCGCGCTTGCCGAACGCGGGCTCACCGGCACAAGTACGGGCATTTTGCCTCCGG
The DNA here is from genome assembly GCA_016180815.1 of Elusimicrobiota bacterium. Lineage (NCBI taxonomy): Bacteria > Pseudomonadati > Elusimicrobiota > Elusimicrobiota bacterium. Next base: position 132,694 of record JACPAN010000002.1, on the reverse strand, counting down.
AAAACAATCCCATGCCCGGCGGCGATTCCGGATTAATCAGTTACCGTTTCGCTCTGCCGTCGAGGGGAATAGACATCAACGGCCGAAGGGTTTATGACAGCTACAGGAATCGTCATCAAAACAGATTGCTGGGTGAGCCTGATCTCTACCTCGTGCCAAGCGCTCAAGCGACTTCTTCAAGAATCGCGGCTCCGGTTCGCGCGGGATCGAAGGAAAGCCCCCCTCCTGAAGCGGACCTGGCGTCCGATGAACCGACGGAAGATATCGTTTTTCTGGATTTTCGCGGCGCCGATGCCGAAGCGCTTCAAACATACCGCTCCGCGCTTCAAGAAGCGGGAGTCACCATGATCGAGCCCACCGGCGATCTCGTGGCCATCGGCCTGCCCGTGGGTCTTGGTTCAACGCTGTTGACCCAGCTTGAACCGTTAAGAGTCAATATCTTGGGCTATGACGCTTATCATGAGCTCCAAGGAACACGGGCTCTCGAAGCGCCGTTTACGGACACGGAGATGAACGCCATCTTCACCGAGCTAACGAAGGAAGTTTCAACCTGCCGCACATGCCGGCCCGTGCAGCCGGGCGGAGCGGGCAGAGCCCTGCCCCCGGATGCTCAACTTTGGGATTATGAAAACGGGTCAAGCCTGGCCACAAACAGCGAAATCGCCCGATGGCGGACCGAAGCCTTGACAACAGCGAGCGTCGAACCCGTGCAAGAAGCGATCGCGGCCGCGGAGGCCGACGGGCTTCTGGCCCCGGCTTCCTGGCAAGGACTGCAAGGGAGCGAAGGCAATTGCGTTTCCCACGCCCTGGCCAATATGTCCAACGGCCGTTTTACCTTGACCCAAATTATGAATATCGCGGAGCGCTACGGATTCGATCCCAACGATGGGCTTTATGAAAATCAATTAATGCAAGTTTTGGCCCACCTTCAAGGTTTATCCACGGGAACCGGCGATCCCGTTGACTTCAAGGCTTATGCGATCTCGGATTTCTTTCAAATGCAGGAAGCCAGGGCGCAGACCGGCATTGACCGTCCCGCCGGGCTTGCGATTCTCCGCACCGGAGACGGCGAGTCCCACGCGGTCGTGGTGCGCGGCGTGGTTTATATCGAGACGGTCGCGCCCGATGGAACGCGCACGCCGGAGCCTCATGTGGTCGTCACCGACTCTCACCGCAATACGCCCCTTGTCTATACTCTTCCCCAATTCTCCTCGTCGCTCATCTCAGACGGCATCATCGTCATGGAGCCCCTGGTCGAAGTGCCGGCCTCGGCTATTATTCCTTCCGTCTCTTCCTTGGGTCAAGGAAAAGGCGCGGTCCGGCCGCGCGCCGGAGGCAATTCCGCCGACCGGATTCTGGCCGACACAAGAGACGCCCGGTTGGAAGGCCGCTTAGCTGGCGAACCTCCGGGACAGCAGACGGCCAGGATCATAGAAGCGACTGATCTTGGCGGAGACGCGGAACTTTTAGCCGCAAGAAACAGCGCCGCGAACCTGGCTCGCATCGACGGAACGTTGCCACAGGAAGGTCCGGCCTGCGCCATTCACGCTACGCATAACCTGCTTGCAGCTATGGGCGTTGTGGAACTCAATCAAAGCGGGCTCAATCAGGTCATGAACCGGGCGAGAGAGCTTTTTCCGCATCGATTCGGATCGGATGGACAAATCGTTCAAGGTCTTTCCCATGGCGAAGTTATGGAACTTGCCCGCTCCTTCGGCCGGGCCAGAGTGGCTGCGATCGACGAATTTTTTGAAACGATTGAACGCACCGGCAAACCCATGCTGGCCGTGATCGAAGGCCAAAACAGCCTCCATGCCGTTGTCGTTGAAGGCGTTTTCGAACATGGCGGGCAAAGCTATGTCTCCATCATCGACTCCAATTGGAATAACCGGCGTCTGTTCATGCCGTTGGAAGGATTCGCCCGCTCGCTGCGCTCCGGCGGCCTTCAAATCGAGCCCGGGGAACCTACGAATTCCACCGAACTTGCCCAAGTTCCCCCGGATCATTCATCGCCTCTCATCGGTGCTTTGCCCACTCCGACCGTCACCATTGCGCCGAGAACGCCCAGAACGCTGACGCCCGTCGAAGAATCCCGGCGGCTGGAATTCGCCTCCAGAATCAATGCGGGCGGGCCCGGCTGGGGATTTGTGGAACAACAATGGAACGCTGAAGTTGCCGTCCCCGGCGTCAGCCGCTCGATTCGAATGGATCATCAAACATGGAGCCACATTCTTCTAGGCAGTTCCTACGGCAGGGGTTTAGGCACGGGGCATCCTGAAATCGGCAATGCCCTCAGTCCGGAACATCTCTTAAGCATCATTCAAACGACCAGGAACGGACAAATCCAAGCCGACGGAACCAGAGTTATTTATAAATCTTTAGGCGAGCTCGGCATCCCGTTAAGCGAACTGCCCATGATCAGAAACCCTGAAACCTCGAGGATGCAGAAACCCACCCATATCGCCATCGTGTACAGCCCCAGATCAGGGCAGGTCATCACAGCCGTCTTCGTGCATAGATACGGAGGCTACAGAAGCAGCCACCAAGGGCAAGGCGCCTTTAGATTCCAGCAGCTTTGGTAAGGATCCCAATGGAGGCGCGGGCCGGAATCGAACCGGCGAATAGCGGTTTTGCAGACCGCCGCCTTAGCCACTTGGCTACCGCGCCGCGCGATCGATGATGAAGCTGGTGGGCGGTAGAGGACTCGAACCTCTGACCCCCTCGATGTCAACGAGGTACTCTAACCAACTGAGCTAACCGCCCGGTCAAAACGGCAATAATAAAACATATTATTCCAAATTCACGGTAGTTCTACAGCCGCACTTTCCCTTTCGTCACACCGGCGAAAGCCGGTGTCCAGTGATGGCGAATCCGAAGAATGTCTGGATTCCGGCCTTCGCCGGAATGACGGGGAAAAATGCGGCTGTAGAAGTAGGTAAGAGTATTAGCGGGCGAGTTGGCGCAAAGCGACGCGAGCTGCGGCTGCGGCGGGTCTGCCCAAAGCCGCCTCAAGATCAATGGATAGCAGGACGCCGGCCGCCGGCGCCAACGCCCGTCCGCTCGTGCCCGCTCCTCGCGAACGGTAAGCCATGGTCTCGATTGTTCGGGAAGGATTGCTTGAAAAAAAATCAACGACTTTATCCGAAACGCTGACCGGAACCAGAGGCCCCCCCGGACGCCCGGCTTCAAAGACGCCCGCCGCCCGGCGCATGACCATGCGATAATCTTCCACGCGTAAGCCGACGGCGCCCTGCGGCTCGATCAAAACCGAACCGGCTGTTTTGAGTCTCCGGTCGCTGAGGATGAGGCGAGCGCCGTCCCGGCCGGTTCTCAAATCCATGCTGATGCGCCGGAAAACTTCGGTGCCGTCGCCGAGAATCCTTCGCCCTTCATGGATGGAGGTCTGATCCACGGCCACGAGACGAATACGGCCGATCTCAGGACTGCGGTCAAAACTCGAAGAAAGGACATAAACATTAGGGCCGGGGTGCCCGGAAACCCGGGGCTGGCTGCCGTATCGAACCAAACCATAAGAATCCTTCCATTGATGCTCCGGCGATAATAAATCGGGAGGAGGTTTGGGAAGCGCCAAGCGCCAGCGCGCGCCGCTCGGCTGCTGCCGCTCGACGATGGACTCGATGTTTCTTGTAATCTGATCCGTGGATACATCGGCCCGCCCAAAAACCGGCAAGAGAGCTGCGGCTATTGCCAGAAACCACGATCGACGCATACGCCCCAAGTGTGCGCCCAAGCGTATTTTCTTACTAGGGTCCAGGGGCCTAATAAAAATTAGGTCTTTAGTTTTCTAACGAAGAATCAACGAGCGGCCGTCCATGCCCGGAGGCTGAGGCAAGCCGAGCAACTCAAGGATGGTCGGAGCGATATCGCGCAATCCCGCGTCTTTGTCTTGACGAAGCTTGAGATTTTGATTCGGCTTGGTCCATAAAATAAAAGGCACCACGCTCATCGTATGAGCGGTATGGGGCGCACCCTGCTCGTCTTTCATGCGCTCGGAATTCCCATGATCGGCGGTAATGATGACGGCGCCGCCTAATTCTTCCATTTTGTTGATAATGCGGCCCAGGCATTGGTCCACGAAACTACAGGCTTTGACCGCGGCGTCGAACACGCCGGTATGCCCGACCATATCCGCGTTGGCAAAATTACAGACGGCGACAGGGAACCTGGGCAATGCTTCGATCAATTTATCCGTAATAGCGCGGGCGGACATCTCCGGCGTCTGATCGTAGGTGGCGACTTTAGGCGAAGGAATCATGATGCGCTCCTCATGGGGCAGCGGCGCTTCTTTGCCGCCGGAAAGGAAATAAGTGACGTGGGCGTATTTTTCCGTCTCAGCAATACGCAACTGAGGGATTCCTTTCTCCTCTAAAATCTCAGGCAAATTCGCAGGCCGCTCGCCCCCATTGGCTGATTCCGGCGGAAAAGCCACGGGCGCGCCCAGCGTCGCGTCGTAAAGAGTCATGCAGGCCAAATGAACGTCGGGCCGCCGCCCCCGGTCGAATTCCTGAAAACCCGGATCGGTCAGGGCGCGGGCGATTTGCCTGGCGCGATCCGCCCGGAAATTATAAATGACGACCGCGTCCCCATCTTTGATTACGGCCGTAGGGCCTTGGGCGCCCATAATCACGACGGGTTCGATGAATTCATCCGTTTTCCCGGCAAAATAATTGTCGCCCACCGCAGCCGCGGGATCGCGGGCCTTGACGCCTTCACCCAAGACAACGGCGCGGTAACCCTTGGCGACGCGTTCCCAGCGCTTGTCCCGATCCATAATCCAATAGCGCCCCATCACAGTGGCGATGCGCCCGATGCCCAAGGTTTCCAATTCTTTCTTAAGCTTTTCAATATAGCCCTTGCCTGTCTTAGGCCCCACGTCGCGCCCGTCCAAAATGGCATGAATGGCCAATTGATCGCGGCCGAGCCCACGCTCCTTGGCCAAGCGAAGCACGGCCATCAGATGCTCCCAATAACTATGTACGCCGCCGTCGGAGGTCAGGCCCATGACGTGGAGCGTTCCGCCGGTTTTCAAAACGTGCGCGGCCGCATTGCAGAGAACCGGATTTGAAAAAAACCGGCCTGAGCGAACGGCGGCCGTGATGGCCGTGGACAATTGAAGAACATTGCGCCCGGCCCCGATAATCGTATGGCCGACTTCGGAAGAACCGATTTGCCCCTCCGGAAGCCCGACCCACTGTCCGGAAGCGTGCAAAAATGTATGAGGGTAGGAACTCCACAAACGGTCATAAACGGGTTTAGGCGCGTGAGCGATGGCATTATCCTTGATGTCGGGACGCCAGCCCCAGCCGTCGAGAATGACCAGCAGCGTTGTGTTCATTTTGTCGCGAGCGGCCGGCCGCGGGCCGCATACCCGAACACGCGATAAAGAAGCTTGGCCGCCGCAAATTCCGAAACAACCTGGCCTTTCAACGGAGCCAGTTCCATCAAATCAACGCCCACGACCTTGCGATGATCAAAAACCGCTTTGAGCAAATCGAGCAAATCGTACCAGCCCAACCCACCGGGCTGCGGCGTGCCCACGCCCGGGATCACGGAAGGGTCGAGGCCGTCTAAATCGATCGAAATATAAACATGCTCGCCTAAATGCTCGATGATGCGGTTGATCTCGGTTGCCAGCCGGCGGCAGCGATGCGCATCGAATAAAGCCAACGTCCGGTTGTCTTGAATATAACGCGCTTCGGTAACGTCCATGCTGCGTATGCCCACCAATGCGGTCACGCCACGTCCCCCAGCCGAATGACAAGCCTCGATCGAACGCCTCAGCGCGCAGGCATGGTTCCAAGGCGTGCCCTCATAGCTGTCTCTTAAATCCGCATGAGCGTCTATATAAAGGATGCTTAAATCAGGGTAGACGTCTTTCATCGCATTGACCGGCGCGAATGTAATCGTATGTTCGCCGCCGACCGTGGCCACGAATTTGCCGCGTTGAGCCAATTCGCGCACGACCGATGAAGTTTTCAAGAGAAATTCTTTGGACTCCACCCTGGGCGTAGGTTTCAGCGGCTTGATCGTGGCGATGCCATGCGAAAAACCGATTTCTTCGGAAAGCTCCTCATCATAAAATTCAAGCTGATGGCTGGCGGCCAACAGTTTGGAGGGACCGTGCACCGTGCCTTTGATATAAGACGTGGTCCGCTCAAAAGCCACGGGCACCACCGCGAATTTGGCTTTATCGAGATCGCAATGAGGAAACGGGAGGCCTAAAAAATTCTGTTTTTGGCCGAGAACGGGGACGTAGCTTAGTTTCTTAGTTTTCATTAGTTTTCCATTAATAACTAAGAAACTAAGCTACGTCCCTAACGTCCTAATCTCCGAGAACGTAGCCGAAAATCAGCGGCGCCACCAGCGTCGCGTCCGACTGAATCATGAACCGCGGGGTTGTGGGCGAAATTTTATACCACGTGATCTTTTCATTGGGAACCGCGCCGGAATAGGAACCGTAAGAAGTGGTCGAATCGCTGATCTGGGCGAAATAGCCCCAGAGAGGAGCGTTTTTCTTCTTTAAGTCCTGCAGAATGAGCGGAACGGCGCAAATGGCGAAATCCCCGGCGATGCCGCCGCCGATCTGGAAAAATCCGATCGAAGTCTCCTTGACGTTTTCCAAATACCAACGCACCAGGTGTTCCATGAACTCGGTGCCCAAACGCATGCAGGCATGCGATTTGATTTTCCCCTCCATGACGCGAGCCGTGAAAAAATTGCCCAATGTGCAATCTTCCCAACCCGGCGTATAGATAGGGATGCCTTTTTCATACGCGGCGTAAACCCAAGAGTTCTCAACCGGGGCATGAAAATGCTTCTGGATCTCCCCGCGATCGAAAAGTTGGTAAAAATATTCCCAGGGGAAATAACGCTCTCCCTTGGCCGCGGCGTCCGCGCACAGGCCCAAAATCAATTTGCGTTCAAAAATTCGCATTGCTTCCTCGGGGATGCAGGTATCCGTCACCCGGTTAAAGCCCTCATCCCGCAAGGCCAGTTCGGCTTCCGGCGTCAAATCGCGGTAATTGGATAGGATTTTATAGTCATCGTGGGCCATCAGGTTAAAAATATCCTCCTCCATGTTGGCGGCGGTGGAAGAAATGGCGTGAATTTTTCCTTCCCGGATCATCCGGGCCAATGAAATGCCCAACTCGCCGGTGCTCATGGCCCCGGCCAGGGCCAAAAACATTTTGCCCCCGTCCTCCGTGTGTCTTTTAAACGCGCGGGCGGCTTCGAGCGTTTCCCTGGCGTTGAAATGTTTGAAGTTGGCCTCCATGAATTGGCCGACGCTTCCCAACGCCACTTTCTCTTTAGTCATCGTGCTTGACGTCATCCTTCCTCCAATCGTTGCCGCTCAACTAAGGGATCAATACCGCAGCCGCCACCACGCTGGTCCACTTACCCCCAAGACCGACGGCGGACTGAGTGACATTCGTCGTTTTGAAAATTTTGCCTGAGATTTTCCAGATCTCCCTCTGTTCATCCCACGAAGCGTCTTTATTGAAATCAATGCCCAAGGTCGTCGCCAGCATTTGCGCGGCCAAATCCTCGCAATACTCGCTGGCTTGTTCTTCGGTTTCCCCGTAGCTGTGATGCTCGGAAAGATACCCGTACTGGGCTTGGTCCCTGGGCAACGCCAAGCCCACGGATGCGGCGACCAGGCGGTGATTTTCGTTGGTCTCGCTTCTGGCTAAAACAACGTGAACGATTTGGCCGGGCTTGAGCCTGGCCAAGCCTTTGCTGGTCGGTAAAATTTTACAGTGCGGCGGAAAGATACTCGACACGTGCACCAGATTGAACTGGGCGATTTTGGCGTCGCGCAACGCCTCCTCGAACGACGACAACCGTTCCCTGTGGCGGCCAACGCCTTTGGTCAGACAAATGTAGCGAGCGACATCACGCGGCACTTGAAATACCTCCCCACCCGTTGAATTTCAAATTTAAAATTTGAAATTCCAAATATTGCGCTTTACTTACCGCAACACAAAATTTTTTTTGCATCGTGCGGAAATTCTAGCAACTGTTTTCGACGGAGACAATCTTTTTCTATCAATTTGGGATAATCAACCGATGTCGAAAAAGAAAAAAGTGGCGCTGCTGGGCGTCCCCATGGATTTAGGCGGCAATCGCCGCGGCGTGGATATGGGGCCCAGCGCGATCCGCATGACGAAACTCTCCGAGCAAATTCAAGAAATGGGCCGGCAGGTCCAGGACTGGGGCGATATCGACGTGCCCATCCCGGAGGAACGCAAACCAGGCGACGCCAAAAAAAAATACGCCGCCGAAATTTACAAAGTCTGCGAGCGCCTGGACAAACGCGTTCACCGCGCGCTCAATGAAGAATTCATGCCCGTAGTTTTAGGCGGCGATCACAGCCTGGCCATGGGTTCGGTCTCCGGAGCGGCCAAATATTTCGATCAACAAAACAAAAAATTGGGGCTGATCTGGTTCGACGCCCACGGGGACATGAATACGCCGCAGTCCACGCAATCGGGGAACGTGCACGGCATGCCCTTCGCGCATATCATGGGCATGGGCGATCCCAAACTGGCCGCCTTAGGCGGCATCAAAGGGAAAGTCCTGCCTCAGAACGCCTGCTTAATCGGCGCCAGGGACATCGACGATCGCGAAAAAGCGATGATCGCGCAATCGCAAATCAAAGTTTTTACCATGAAGGAAATCGACCGTTTCGGCATCTCCAAAGTCATGGAAGAGGCCCTGTCTTTGGCCGCCAACGGCACGGGGGGCGTTCACCTCAGCTACGACATCGATGTCATGGACCCGGCCCTGGCTCCGGGCGTGGGCACGCCCAAACGAGGGGGGCTGAGCTACCGGGAAGCGCATTTGGCCATGGAGCTGCTGGCTGATTCAGCCATGATTTGCTCGATGGACATGGTGGAAGTCAATCCGATCCTGGACGTCAAAAACTCGACCGCCGAATTAGCGAGCGAGCTGATCCTCTCCTTATTAGGGAAACGAATTTTTTGAGAACTACCGGCCGGCTTTAACGGTTTTTTTTACAGCCGCAGACTTGGGTTCCTTTGAGGCCATGTAGGTCAACAAATCCACGACCCTGTTCGCGTAACCCCACTCATTGTCATACCAGCCGAACACATTGACTAACGTGCCGTCAATGACATCGGTGAGCGTCGAATCGAAAATACAGCTTGAGGGATTGCCCTGGAAATCTTTGGAGACCAGGGGCAATTCGCTGTACGATAAATAACCTTTCAGGCGCGAGGATTCGGCCGCTTGACGGAACATTTCATTGACCTCGACCTTGCCCGTGGCTTTGGCCACGTGAGCGGAAAGGCTGACCATGGAAACGTCGGGGGTCGGAACCCGGACCGCCATGCCGTTTAATTTGCCGGAAAGCTCCGGCAAAACAAGCCCGATGGCCTTGGCCGCGCCGGTGGTCGACGGAATCATGGACAGGGCCGCGGCACGGGCCCGGCGAAGATCCTTATGCGGAAAATCAAGGGTCGGCTGGTCGTTGGTGTAGGCATGAATCGTCACCATGTAACCTCGATTGATGGTAAAAATTTCATGCAGCACTTTGGCCAACGGAGCCACGCAATTCGTGGTGCAGGAGGCGTTTGAGACGACTTGGTGTTTTTGGGGATCATATTGATCTTCGTTGATGCCCATACAAACCGTAATATCTTCGCCTTTGGCCGGCGCCGAAATCACGACCTTTCTGGCTCCGGCTTCCAAATGCCCTTTGGCTTTTTCGGCCTCGGTAAAACGTCCCGTGGATTCCACCGCATAATCAACGCCCAGTTTTTTCCAGGGAAGTTCCTTGGGTTCCTTCACGGAAACGATCTCAACCTGGGAATCATTGACTTTAATAAGATTGCCCTCGGCTTTGACTTTGCCGGGGAAGCGGCCAAACGTGGAATCGTATTCAAAAAGGTGGGCCAAGGTGGCCGCGTCCGTCAAATCATTGACCGCAACCCATTGCAGGGCATCCGTTCCTTTGCGGGAAAGGGCCGCGCGCAAAACCAGGCGTCCGATTCGTCCAAAACCGTTAATCGCTACCTTAATAGGCATTTTTGATGTCCTCCTTGATCTAAAACCATGTATTTATTTTAGGACATCTGAAACTTCAAATAAATCTTCGTCGGAAAAAACAGCCTTCAAAGGCGCAGCAGCCGGTTGTCAAAATGCCTATTGACAAAACCGCGATTTGCCTGTTAATGACTAATTAGCCATGTCTAAGGGATACTGGAGAGAGAGAACGGCAGGCCGCAAGGCGGCCACTTTTTTCTTATTAAACGCCTTCATCGCTTTATCGGCGCATCATGCCTTATCCGACGTCATCACAGCGGACACGAATTTGATCACTAACGGCTCGGTTCTCGCCATTGTTCGTTCGGGCAATACGATTTATATCGGCGGGAGTTTCGATTATGTGGGTCCTTATACCGGCGGCGGCGTTCCCGTCAGCGCGGCCTCAGGCTCCTCGGATTCGACATTCCCCAAAATCAACGGGAATGTCTTAGCCGCAACCGCCGACGGTTCGGGCGGATGGTATGTCGGCGGCGACTTCACCGCCATCGACAACAACTCAAGTTATAAATACCTGGCTCATATTGAATCCGACGGGACTCTGGACACGACATGGAAACCGGAGCTCGACAGCGACGTCAACGCTATTGTCGTCAGCACAACGGGAATCGTTTATATCGGAGGACTATTCACTACGGCCGGAGGCTTGCTCAGAAACGCCCTGGCCGCCGTTCAAGAAAACAGCACGGGTTATGTCACGGCTTGGAATCCCAATCCCAATGGCACTGTCTTCGCCTTGGCCATCGGCTCAAACGGCCTTGTTTACGCAGGCGGCGATTTCACCACCATCGGCGGCGCAACGCGCAATCGTTTGGCGGCTTTATTCCCCAATTTAAATTCAAGCAACGCAACATCCTGGAATCCCAATGCGGATAACACCGTCAACGCGCTGGCGATTTCAACCAACGGCGTTTATGCCGGCGGTTACTTCGGCACCATGGATAACTTGCCGCGAAATTCCTTGGCCTTGATCCTGGAAAACACGACGGGATACGTCCACGCATGGGACCCAAATGCCAATGACGTGGTGCGCGCCCTGGTAATCGCCAACAACATCGTTTATGCCGGCGGTGATTTTACGACGCTCAACGGCGCCTGGCCCTTGCGCGATCGCTTAGCCGCCATTGTGGACGGATCAACCGGCTATGTCACCCTGTGGGATCCGGATATGAGCGACCGCGTCCACAGCCTGGCCTATTCAAATTCCATGATTTACGCCGGAGGAATTTTTGAAAACGCCAACAACGGGAGTCTGCCCGTATCGAGGTTGGCCGCGATTAGGGAAAACACCACCGGATACGTTGACACTGTCTGGAATGTCGCCGGCGGCGGCGAAGCCGATGTCCTGGCTGTCGGCGGCTCTAAAATCTATATAGGAGGCCAACTCAGCAGCGTGGGCGGAAAAATCAGAAACCTGCTAGCGGCTATTGACGCCACGACGGGCGATCTCACGACCTGGGATCCCAACGCCAGCACTCCCGGCGCCCAAGTCAACGCTTTGGCCGTAGGCAACGGGGTCATTTACGCCGGCGGCACGTTCCTGCATATCGCGGGCATGGGCCAGGCTCGTTTGGCCGCCATCCAGGAAAACAGCACGGGTTATGCCACGATTTTCAATTCCAGCCCCACGAGCACGGTCAATACCATCGCGGTCAGCAATAACCTCGTTTATGTCGGCGGCTTATTCAACGGCGCAGGCAGCATCGGCGGAGCGAATCATATTAGGAACCGTCTGGCCGCGCTTCAAGAGGGAAGCACGGGTTTTGTGACATCCTGGAATCCAAATATGTGGAGTGATGTCAATGCCCTGGTCGTGAGAGAACCGCTTGTTTACGCAGGCGGCGATTTCACAACCGTCAACGGTTCCGGCGCAGGATCCATGGCCATTGTCCGCTTGGCCGCCATACAAACAGGATCAACGGGATACGTCAATCAATGGAATCCCAATATGAACGGCGCGGTCAACGCTTTGGCTTATGCCAACGGCATTATTTATGCCGGCGGCGCATTTACCACAGCCGAAGGCGGAACCGTATCTAGAAACCGCTTGGCCGCTGCTATCGAAGGATCCACAGGTTCTGTGGTCACAACTTGGAATCCTAGCGCCAGCGACACAGTGAACGCTTTAGCAATCAGCAGTTCCACAATTTTTGCCGGCGGGAGCTTCACCAGTGTCGGCGGGCAAGTCAGAGGCCGCTTAGCCGAACTCTACACTTCCAACGGACAAGCCACGGCCTGGAATCCCAATCCCAACGGCACTACGGTCAGAAGCTTGGTCATGGGCAGCTCCAAGCTCGATGCCGGCGGCGATTTCACGAAGATGACGGCTAAGCCTAACCAACAACGCTACGCCCGATTTTCAGTCACCACCCCGGCGTCCGCGCCAAGCACGCCGAGCTCATTGGCCGGCGCCGCCAACGGGATTTCTTCGATCACCTGGAGTTGGAGCGATTTAAGCGATGAGGAAGGCTTCCGCATCGTGCAATCCTCCGGAGGCATCATCAACCTTGACGCCAATACCACATTTTGGGTTGAGTTGGGTCTTTCCATCAATACGGCTTATTCGCGTCAAGTAGCCGCGTTTAACTCTTCCGGCGGCTCGACCTCCTCGGTGGTCACGGTTTATACGATTTCCACCGGCCCGGTTGCTTTGGCGGCCAGCAATGTTTCTTACAATTCCCTCACCTTAAGCTGGGGCGCCAACGGCAATCCTTCGGGAACCCGCTACGTGATTCAGGCCGCAACCTCCACTGATTTCATGGGCAGCGTTTCAACCATCGTGGCCCTCTCCGCCAATTTGACGGATACCACGAAAGCCCTTTCCGGTCTTCTGCCCAATAACCCCTATTCCTTTAAAATCTTGTCCTTCAACGGCGACAGCCTGCCTTGCCCCACCTTGGGCGGACCTTCGACCTTGGCTAACACCGGCAATCCTCCCGCCGCTTATTTGATTTCCGTGGCCACCGTAGCCATCACCAATACGCAAAGCTATGTGCTGGCTTCCTCGGACAATTACACGCGCGCGTTGATTCCATCGGGCGTCACCTACCCCGGAGGATTGACCAGCGGCTCGATCGCGGTTTCGACCACCCCCCTCCTCTTTAATTTGATCGCCAGCACCACGGCCATCACCAACGCCAACAGCAATTTGGGCGCAGGACAAAATTTATTCACCAACAGCATGCGTGAATTCGTCTTCTACGGACCGTCGGGAGGCCCCAGAACGGAAAATTTCTCGTCGAACGTGACCATCATCATCCCGTACAAAGACGTCAATCAAGACGGGATCGTCGACGGCTCCAGCCCCGAGCTTGAAGAACAAAGCCTGGTCGTTTACAGGCTCAATGAGACCACGCAACGCTGGGAATCGCTGGGCGCAGGCACCATCGACACCACGAGCAATACGATTTCCATCGGCGTCGAGCACTTCAGCGTTTATGCGGCCGGCGGTTCGCCCGCAGCATCGGCCTTAAACACGATCAAGGTTTACCCCACCCCCTGGAGAATCGGCTCAGGCGACAAATTCGACGCCACCAAACTCACCTTCGAAGGCGTGACCACGAATGCTACGCTGCGCATTTACACGATTTTCGGCGAACTGGTGGAGGATAAAACCATCGAAGGCACGGGCGGCAAGCTCTTGTGGAACGGCATCAACACGGCCGGGCATCCCGTCGCTTCCGGCGTCTATCTCTGGCGCATCACGAACCCTGAAGGCGAGGCCAAGCAGGGAAGGCTGGTTCTGGAGCGATGACCAAGTCCGGGTACCCGCACGGCGGGTGGATGCCGATCACCCTGGCCCTGGCCATGCTGGCCTATCTCTGTTTCCCCCTGTCCGCAGCCGACAGGGGACGCTCCACCGGCAATCTCCTGCTGATGGGAGGCAATGCCCGGGCCTACGGCTTGGGCGAAGCTTACGGGGCGCTTCCCGATTACCGCGCCAGCACTTTCTACTATAACCCGGCCGCTGTTTCCGCCGGCCGCCATACGTCCATCGACCTTTTGCACGGCCCGCTCATTGACCCTATTTTTTATGATTCCGTGGCCGGCGTCATCCCCGCGGGTTCGGGCGGCCTCGGATTCGGCGTGCAATACCTCTCCTACGGAACCCTCGAAGAAATCGACAACACCGGGACGAAGACAGGCAGCAGCTTCGCGCCCAAAGAAACGCTCGGCCGCATCGCTTACGGCACCGTCATCCATCAGAGCCATTTAAGAATCGGCGTCGCCGCGCAATTTTTATCCTCGAAATTAAGCGCCACCAAATCAACGGTGGCCGGGGACATAGGTTTGCTCTACATTTCCCACGACGGCTCGCTCGGGATTGCCTATCAAAATTTCGGCAACGGGCTGAAATTCGTCAAAGAAAGCAGCCCCCTGCCCACTCAATTGCGCATCGCCGGCGCCAAAGAGGTGCCCAACTACGACGGAACATGGATCAGCCTCGCGGCCACTATTCCCAATAAAGGCGACCCCGACTTCTTCGGCGGCATCGAGCTTCATCTCAACGCCGGGCATGAAACCATTATTTCCCCCCGCGCCGGCTACAACACAAGGGGATTGAGCGCGGAATTGGGCTCCAATGCCAATTACAGCGTGGGTTTGGGCTTCGAGTTCTTCAATTTAGGCGTGGATTACGCCTACAATCCTTTGGGCGATTTGGGCAACACTCATCGCGTTTCCCTTTCCTATAAATTCCATCACCACAAGCGCCGGCGCGACCCGCACGTCGATGAAGACAACCCCAGCGAAACACACAAGGAGCACGAGCACAAGCACAGCGAACACCCGGATATTAAACGCCAAGCCGAACCCAAACCCCAAGCGGCTCCCAAAGACGTCCTGCCGGAAGACCCGGAAAATCGGTATTAAACCGATTAAACGGCCATCAACCTAACTCTACTGTAAGACATGGCTTAAAAAGGGCAGTCATTCCGGCGAAAGCTGGAATCCAGGTGCTTGAATCTGCAATTAAATCGAGAATTTCGGGCCTGGACACCGGCTTTCGCCGGTGTGACGGTAGTAAATGAGTTATGTCTCACAGTAGAGCTAAGCGGCTAACGCGAAGCCGATCACTTTGCGCGCCCCGGCTTGGCGCAGAGCCGCGGCCGCTTCATGAAGCGTGGCGCCTGTCGTCGACACATCATCCACAAGAAGAAAACTTTTTCCCTGCGCCGAACCCGGCTGCAAAGCCTCGAAAGCGCCGCGCACATTCGCCCGCCGCAGGCTTTTATCCGTCAAGCTCATCTGGGGTTTTGTCCTTCGGCTGCGGCGCATCAAGCCCTTCTCCAGCGGCTTGCCGATATGTTCGGCGACCGCTTGACCGATAATCTCGGCTTGATTGAATCCCCTTTCCCTTAAGCGCCAAGAATGAAGCGGCACGGGCGCCACGGCATCAACCATGGACTCAAGATTAAACCCGCATAAATGACGGCGCAAAGCCGGCTCCAGCGCCTCAAAAATCCAATCCTTCTGCTGGTATTTGATTTTGTGAATGAGGGTCGTCAGCGGTTCGCTGCCATAAGGTCCGAAGCTAAAGAACGCGTCGAGCGACCCCCCGCCCGAGCGCCGGCTGACATGCTCTTGACGCGCCGCCTCCAGCTTGACCTCGCAACTTGGACACAGGCGGCGGGGATCGGCGCGAAACCCTAAATAAACCTCGCAGCCGGCGCAAAAAGAAGGAAAAAAGAAATCAAGCGCGACCCTAAAACTGGAAGACCACTTGCCCATTGAGCGAGTAAGTATAGAAATCTTGGTCTTTGAGCACTTTATTTTTGAACATGCTGACCCCGGACCCCAGTCCGGCGCGTAAATTTTTTCCGATTTCAAAATCGCCGTTTAAGTTCCAGTTCCAGGTTTCCGTATTCGTCTGCTCCACGTTCAGGAGCGAAGATTTCCGGTCCAGGCTTAAATCCGAGGTTAAAATAACGCGATTGGTGAACGTCAACCGCTTGGAAGTAAACGGAAGGCCCAAACCCGCGGGCAGGCTGAAATCGCCGCGAACCCCGACGGAAGGATTGATGGTTTTCTGATCCTGGGTCAGGCGGTCCGTGGAATCCACGGCCTTGGCGTCGGCATAGCCGAATTTATTCGTCAATCGCCAAACGCTCCAGTTAAAACCCACTTGCAGGGACAAAGTTCGCGCCAGGGCGTCGCTGGTCTTGATTTGCGTCAAAAGGTTAAAGGCCCGGCTCTGAGTCTCAGAATAGCTGGTCGTAAAATCGTAACGCTGCCAAGCCACGAAATGAAAATCCCCGCCGGTGTTGATGTCGACTCTTTTGTCGATACCCACGTTTGACTGCAGGCGCTTGCTGAAACGCGTAGTCAAAGACGTTGAAGACATCCAGCCGTGCGTCCTGATGATGCGCTCGATTTGAGACAGGGAGACGGTCAAATCCGGAAAGCTCAAACTCAAACTCTTGCGTTCGGTGCCGGTAGTTTCCGAGCGGTCCAGGGATCGGGCGTAATTATTGCCGATGGATAGGGTCGCCAGGGGATTTTGCGGCCAAATCGCGATAAACGGCGTCCAGCGCGAATTGACGCTGATCGAATCCCGCAAGGTGAGCGTCGTGCGCCGCGCGCCCGGATTCTCAACTTCCAACGGCTTGCGGACCCAAAGCTTGTCCCCGGCCTTGAATCCGCGGATCACGTTTTCGTACGCGTCGCCGTCCGTGGTCTGAAAATTCACGTAATGATTGAAAGCCCTGAACAAGCGCCACGTCGGAACAATGCGCGCGAAATCGAAATTCTGCGAAATGGAAAGGCTGGACTGGCGGTTGATGCTTTTTAAATCCCCGCGAACAAACTGCCCCGGGACTCCGGCCAGGGTGAAGGAGGCGCTTTCGACCCTATGGCTCTCTTGAATCGTGCTCGTGAAGCTGGCCGTAGGCTCAAACCAGGGGAATAGGCGCAAGGTCGCGGTCACACTCGCGTTTTGCGAACGCGATTTTGGGTAATTCTGCTTGGTGATCGTGTCGTCCGCGTTAAGAACGTCCCGCCGCTCGTTCGACGTCGACAAGCGATAATTGGGCGACAAACCCACTCGATTGTTGAAAAAACCAAAGGACATGGACGTCGCTACCGTGTCCGTGATCTCCCTCAAATCATCGGAACCCTTCAGGCGGTCGTCCTTATGAAAGAAAACCTTGGACAATGTCCGCGAAGCGCTGTTGGACCACGATTGGATGAATTTAAGCCCCAGAGGAGCCGGCCACGACAGCGACCCGGACTGGGTTTCGTTCTCGTCGATTCTTCGGATATTCTTGTTGTCGGTCCGATTCTTGGAGGCGGCCCAGGAAACGGGCGGCAACAACGGCAAATCAAGGCTGCCGCTGCCGCTGACCGACTCTTTTTCGACCCGGCCCTCGGAAAGCTGGGAAACCAAGTTTGATCCCGTTTGAATGACGCTGGGCGTTAAAACCACCTCGCGGCTGCCGGAAACGCTCAACGGCATGAACGAGAGCCGCGTGAAGTTTAGATTGGCCGTCCGCTGGCTCAACCCTTGGTTGAGAATGGCCTGACCCGGACTCTCAAAATCCTGGTTGTAAGATTTATAGGAGAACCCCCAAGTCATCCAGCGGGGCAGGTTAAAATCCATGGACAAATACTTGGCGACGCCTTTTTTATCCCGCGGTTCGAGCATGAAAATATCGTTGAGCCAGACCTCGTCGTTGATCGCCGGAGCGCCGGCGGGCAAAATAACGCCGGCCACCATTTGCGTGACGTTCGACAAATTGGGGTTTCCCGTGACGCTCACGCCCACGCCCAACTCCGAACGATTCTCAGGAAAAACGTCGTCGACATTGCCGTCCTTGTTTCGATCCTCCAGCCGGATCTTGAACAAATACCATTGCCGGTTCACATTGCCCTGGCCAAGGGGAACGCGGTATTCATAGTAGTCGCCGGCTGAGCCGAACTGGAAAAAGAAGCTGGTGCCCGCCGGCAGCGTGGTTGCCGGACCGTTGAAAAAGAACGCCAGAACCTTATGGCTCTGAAGATTGACGGGGCGCACGAAGGACAGCCGCGTATTGACCGATCCCGGCGATCCGCCGGTGGGTGAGAAATTTTGCAGCGAAATCCTCAACGCCTGCTCGCGTCGCCGCCGCTGCGTTTGCGCAGCCAAGCCGCCGGGCCCAGACTGATTGCCGCCGTAAAGCTCGTCAAAAACCGTTTGGGTCTCCCCGCCCGCTGAGTAAAGGGGTTGATACCCGATATCATCCACATTGTTGATAGGGCCGACCCGCACCGTTCCCGACGAGGAAACCAGCGCCGGGCGCTCCCAGCGGCTGCCCGCAACCCCGATCCTGCCGATGCGCACCGAGCCCATGGTCTTGCCTCCGGGGCGGCGCTTGAGCGTAACCCTCAAGGCCTTGATGCTGACCCACTGGCTTTGATTAGAGGACGTGACGCCCAAGGATACGGCCGTGCTTCGCCATGTGTCGAAATCAACGACGCTCGAAGTGGAGCCGGCCACCAGCCCGAAGCGCCCGCCGATCAACGGGTCTTCGCTGTCCAAGCGGCCGTTTCGATCCAAATCTTCGCTGTCCAAGCGGCCGTTTTGGGGGCCGATTTTTTCGGTCGTCGCATCCGGGTTGTCGTAGGTCCAACCGATATCTTCGCCGAAGTTCAAGCCTCCGTCGCTGTTGACGTCTTCGGTGTCGAGCCGGCCGTCGCCGTCCGCGTCCTCGTCAACGCGGCCGAGATGAAAGGAAATTTCCGGGCCGTCGTTGGAAGTCGTATCCCCGATCAAGGCCAGCTCCAAAAACTCTTTATTTGAAAAATCAAGGCCGATCGGAGAAAACAAAAATTGCACGCTGGCCGCGCTGGAGGCGCTAAAATCGTAATTTAAACGGAGCACTTCCTGGGTATCGTTGTCGCCGACGTCCGCGCCCGGGTTGATGGCTTTGATGCGCTCGCTTTCAGCCGAAAGAGAAACAGTCCCCAGCTTGGCCGGCGTATTGCCCGGAGGATTGGCCGCGGGGAACCAAAATAAAGGCTGCAAAACCACATTGTCTTCGATTTTGATCCCTTCCATGGATTCGATCAGCGCTTTCTTGAAGGTGTTCGGCGAGCGCAAGCTCTGCGCGATTTCACCGTGGAGACTGCTGGTAAACGGCACCATGGGCAGCTTCAAGGAATCCATATGAAGATCGCCCTCGTAAATGGAGTAGCTCGTCGGCAGCGACCGGATGTCCGGGATCGTAGCCGGCTTGGCGGCCTGCTGGAGCAAGATCGAGGAGCCCATGGAGAGCTTGCTCATGGAGAAAGAGCCCAGCTGCACGTTCTTGAGTAAGTCCAGCTCGCCCCGGGCGCCGATCAAGGTTTCGGTCAAACGCGAACCAAACGGAGCGACTTCGTAAGTCACTTCGATCTGGCTATCGGGCCTGATGAGTTCTGGCCTCAGAAACGTCAAAAAGCCCGAATCATAATCAATGAAATAGTCCAGATCGCGGGTCATCAATTGCCCGTCCCGGTACACTTTCTCCGACTGCAAAACCATGTTGGGCTGCAGGATATAGGTCTTCAAAACGAAACGGATTTCAAAAGCGAAGAGGTATTTCGAAATCGGCGTGGGCAAATAAACCTCCGCGTCCGGAATCGGGGCCGCCAGTTGGAACGTGCCCTGCTCGAAGTCCACCGCGATTTGATCGGGATATTTGATCCCCAAAGTGCCGGAAACGTCTTTTCTGCTGCCGTTTTCCAGCAGCTTCAAGATAAAACTGCCTTTGCCGTCGTCTCTTAAAATCTTATTGCGGCGGAAGGAATAAAACGTTTTCGCCTCGCGCCGGTAACCCGTTTCATTGGTCGCGTCCGCGATGGGAAGATCGTTGTCCGTCTTGATAATCTTAGGCTTGCCGGTGCCGGATAACGATGAAAGCTGCTGACCCGATGCCGTGATGTAATTGACCGCGATGATCGCATTGGGAGCCTGGGAACCGGTAAAACGCAAGATGCCGTTTTGATGGTCCACGACATAATCCACCCCCGCGATCAAAACATCCATTTTCCCCGAATATGTCGATGAGGGCACCGCAAAATCTTCGACGCCCGTCTCTTGCGCGTTGGAGTCGTTCGTCGGGTTCCTGTCGTCGCGGAAAACCACGACGCTGCCTGCTTTTAACGGCAAATGGGTTTGAGAAAACGCCAGGTTGTAATAGGTCCGGCGAATATAATCCGTGTCCTTGATGTCCCCCGACTCGAATTGATATTGCCCGGAGAATCGCTTGATGGCGAATTGGCCCTTGGTTTGGCTGCCCACGACCATCAGGCGCGCGCGCCTGAAATCAAACTCGCCCTTGATGCCGAAGAGCTGCTTGGAATAGGACGTGAACTGCGTCTGGGGAAGATTCAGCGTGATGTCGCCGAAGGAAATCTCTTTGACCGTTTCCCCGGGCGCGCCCTTGTACACGATGGAGATATCTCTTTTGTTTTCCTTGGTGTCGTCGTAATCTACGTTGACCATGACCCGGTCCGACACATTGCCGCTGATTCTTAACTGCAGTTCCTGCCTGAGATCGAACGTGGGTTTGGGTTGAGAGCGCGGCCTCAAGGGATGGGGCGCATTGGTGAATTTCTTATTCTGGATATTGAGCGCGATCAGCTTGCGGCCGGCAATGGAAACCTTCCCTTCCCAGGCCGGAATTTCAAGCTCGGGAGGCCTGGGCCTGGGGGTTGCGGCAGGCAGGGCGAGCGGGACGGAAATCGCCAAACGCTTGGCGATTTCCACCTCTTCGTTTTCAAAGGCCGTCAGCGCGCGCTCTTGAAATTCCACTTCTTTCCTGGCCTCATGATAAAGACGGTGCCTGAGACGCAAAGGCCTAAAGCGCGCAATGAAGTCTTCCCAGGGCACGGCTTCCTCTTCGATCACTTCCTCCTCGATGGGGTATTTCAAGCTGGGCAAAATGGGTTCGCCGGATTTTCTGGGGAAGATGACGAAACTCGCGCCTGGGGAATACATGCGCTCGACCTCTTCCATCAGCCAGGGGTCTTCCAGATGGGAAGCGAGCGCCTTGACGGAAAAAATTCCCAAAACCGCCAACAGCGCGGTCCTAAAAAATACCTTAAGGACCTTACGAGACAAGCCCTCTCCCTCCTGTCATACGCAGGCGCAATAATACCTTCTTCAGCCAGGTGGCCACTATCATTGGCTGAAACATAATAAGGCCTCCCCCTAGGGGAGGCGCGCTACCTATAGTTTTATGGAAACAACCCGGAAATGCAATAAAATCATTTGGAAATTGAAAATCTTTTTCTACGCGTTCCTAAAAGAGTGGCTGGGCAACTTTTGCCTGGGAATCGGTATTTTCAGCCTTTTTTTCTTTTTTGCCGAATCATCAAAAATTTTTGAATTAGCCCTGTTGGTCGCAGGCAGCAGCCTCTCGGTTTTTCTGGGCTCGCTTGGCTACCTCTACGCCCAATACTGGATGACCGTGGCCGGATTCATCTGCCCCATGGCCTTGCTCCTGGGCATTGCGCTGACCATGGCCAGGCTTCACGAAGACAATGAGCTGATCGCCTTGGAGAGCCTGGGAGCGGCCGTCCACAAACACCTGCTGGCGCTCTTGGCTGTTCTAGGCGCTGTTCTATCCGCTTGTCTTTTCCCCCTGATCCACCACGCAGGACCATTGGCCCGCCTGCATTTGAAACGATTCGCCTATGAAGGCCGGGATATCGCCAAAAATTTCAGGGTGGAGCCGCAAACCTGGATTGATTTGGGCCGGACTCAAATCTTCGCCGAAGAGGTAACCGGCAACCGTTTAAACAAAGTGGTCATTTATTCGAGCCGGGATCAAAACGCATCCAATGCGGAACAAAAATTTCCCTATAAAGTCACCGGCTCAAGCGCGGTTTACCGGATTCAAGAAGACGCCGAAGGAAAGCCGGGGCTTTTCCTGCGGGTGTTCTCAGGCAAATTGGATTATCCCGACCTGACTGAGCCCGGCAACCTGACCACCTGCTCCTTTGCCACTTATGAAAACACGCTCCCCTTGCTGCCTCCCGCACAACACGAATTATCCCCCAGAGAGATGGTCAGCCGCGAACTTAAAAAGGCGGCCGGCGATTCCCTGCAGCATCGCTTGGAGCTTGAATCAAGGCACGCGCTGGCTATTTCTCCCCTGGCCCTGGCCTTGGCCTGCGGCTTGGTTACGGTTAAATTACGCCGGCGCTCCAAAGGCTTCGGTTTCGGCCTGGCCTTGGCCATGCTGGGGGCTTATTGGCTTCTCCTTGTTCTGGCCACCAGCGTTAAAGAGCCCTGGATGGCCAACCCGGCTTTTCTCTCGTTAAGCTGGCTCTTGTCCCTGCTGTTGGCGCCATGATCAACCGGCATCGTTTCCTTTACGACCGGCATCTGATGAAAGAGTTGGTCTTTCAATTCACCCTATGGTGCGGCTTTTTCACGATTCTTTTCGTTCTTTCCGTATTCCTGGAAAAACTCGACGTTTTTATGAATCACAAGGCGACGATCGGCGCCATCGGCGCTTACTTCGGATGGCAGCTTCCCTTCTGGATTTGGAAAGCCGCTCCGCTGGCCTTTTTGGGGAGTTCCTTGACGGTTTTAGACGACGCGCACCGCACCGGAGAATTGACCGCCTTGGAAGGCCTGGGGATCAGGCCGGCCCGGATTTATCTGCCGTTGATCGCCGCGGCTCTGCTGCTGAACTTGGCCGGATTATGCGGCGTTGAATCCAGGGCGCCGGTTTTCTACCGGCAAGCCAAGGACTATTTAAAAACGGTGATTCAAAAAAAGAACAAACCCTCAGGGCCTCTCGAAAATTTTGTCGCGAAAGGCCGGGAAGGGCGCTATTTCGCTTTCGCATCGTTCGACCCGAAGGACGAAAGCTTCCGGGATTTCTGGCTGGACGAATGGGATGGACAGCGCCATGTGCGCGAGGTATTCGCCAAACGGGGACGCTTCGACGGTAAACGCCTGCTGTGGATGCTTGAAGAGGTCGCGGAACACGCTTATGCCCCCGGACAAATAGATGACACGCAGCCCGGCGCCGTTACCACCAACATCACGTCCAGGCGCATTTTGCAGCTCGATGAAACGCCCGGCGACCTGCTGCCCTGGGCCTGGAGTCCGGATATGATGACTGTGCCGGAGCTGACCGAAAACCTGAAAATCATGCAGCAACGCGGCTTGGCGCACAGAAATCTTCTGACCGAATATCATGCCCGCTGGGCCTGGCCCAGCTCGTTTCTGATCATGGTCATTCTGGCGATTACGGTATTAAACGTCCTGCCTAGGAAAATTTTTAAGGGAAAACTGGTTTTATTCGGGATAACGATCGTTTTAGGATTGGCCTATTGGTTCGTCTTAAACCTGTCCAAGACCCTAGCCGGGCACGGCCTGATTCATCCCCTTCTGGCGGCCTGGGGGCCGCATCTCGTTTTTATTGCAGCGGCTCAAGCGACACGCTCTCCAAAACTTCTTGGTAAATAACCTGATAGGCGGCTTCTAGGGCCTATCGCGTCGTACAGGCATTCCCCGCAGCCAATCTGACCACATCACGGTCAAGACGGCATGCTCGCTCACGCAATTCTAAGTTGACGCCGCAATCTCTCATACGCAGCTCCGCCCGGAAGCCGTCCCATTGACTATCGCTGTCGCAGCGAAAAGAACTCCGTCTGGCTTTTTTAGCCTCGGCTTTATCAAAAATTTTCTCCATATCTTCAATGGCCATGGAAATAATTTGCAGCTTCGCTTCCACGTCAGCCATATTAATCTCTTCACCCTCAAGTCTTGGACCCATCGTTTCCCTATCCAATTCCTCCGTCTGGACCTTAAATTCATCGAGAGAACTCCGGAAATTTCTCCAAATAGTCCTTGGAACATACCAAAAACCGCCGACATGCCTTTCACTCAACCTGCTTTCGAGGTTTTGACACTTGTTATTAAGACCTTCGGCGTTCTCGGGCGCGTTATCTCCAAGACGATCTCTTAGGACAACCAGCAGAGCGGTACAACCATGGCTCACATCACTCTGGGCAGCTTCTATAGTATCGCCTTCCACATCAACGGTCTGTACGGCAAACACATTGCCTAATCCGACAAAACTCATCAGCACGCTTAAAGTGACCCCCCTGATGGCATCTCTGTTTCTCATGCTAGTCCTCCTCCCCAACCGTAATTCAATTTCTCCCCTACCTATGATTTAACAGGGGTTCCCTAAAAAATCAATAGGTAGTAAGGAGACCCTTTGTGCGCGGCTTTTGACGATTGGATGACCCCGGTTACGGGAGGCAGGATTTAAAAAGCCTGTTTGAGACCGGATGAAAACAAAAGCTTGGGTTGGGTTAATTTCTGGACCTGATCCAAAGTGACGCCTTCGGCGAGTTCTTTGACTGCAAGGCCTTGGGGCGTCACTTCCATGACCGCTAATTCGGTGATGATTAAATTCACCACGTTTTTGCCGGTCAAGGGCAAATTACATTGATTGACGATTTTAGGCTGGCCGTCTTTGGTGGCGTGTTCCATGGCGATGATGACTTTTTTAGTGCCGCAGACGATGTCCATGGCTCCGCCCATGCCTTTGACCATTTTCCCCGGGACAATCCAATTGGCCAAATCCCCGTTTTGGGCGACTTGCAGCGCGCCTAACACCGTGACATCCAAATGCCCGCCGCGCACAATGCCGAACGAGTCTACGGAACTAAAATAGGAGCAGCCTGGGAGCTCGGTGATGGTTTCCTTGCCCGCGTTGATTAAATCAGGGTCTTCTTGCCCCTCCCAAGGGTAAGGCCCGTAGCCCAACATGCCGTTTTCCGTGTGAAAAGTGACGCGCACGCCATCGGGAATGTAATTCGCCACCAAGGTGGGCAAACCGATGCCCAAATTAACGTAATCGCCGTCTTTTAACTCTCTGGCGGCCCGGCGCGCGATTTTTTCCCGAATATCCATCAGACTGTCGCTGTTTCCCTCTTTCTGACCGTCCGGCGTTCGATGGGTTTCTCATAACGCTCGCCTTGGAAAATACGCTTGACGAAAATGCCGGGCGTATGGATTTGATCGGGCGGGATTTGCCCGATCTCGACGAGCTCCTCGACCTCCGCGATGGTGACTTTAGCCGCGGTCGCCATCATGGGATTGAAATTCCTGGCTGTTTTTCGGTAAACCAAATTTCCGGCCTTATCCCCCTTCCAGGCGCGGATAAAGGCGAAATCGGCCTTTAGCGGCTTCTCCAATACGAACCAGCGCCCGTCGATTTGCCGGGTTTCTTTGCCTTCGGCCACGATGGTGCCGTAGCCCGTAGGCGTAAAAAAACCGCCGATGCCCGCGCCCCCGGCGCGGATGCGCTCAGCCAAAGTCCCCTGCGGCGTCCATTCCACGTCCAGTTTCTTATCCAAAACCAAACGCTCGAAATGCTTGTTTTCCCCGCCGTAGGACATGATCATTTTTTTGACCTGGCCGTTAGCGATGAGAATCCCCACGCCGTATTGATCGGTCCCGGCATTATTGCCGATCATGGTGAGGTTTTTAACGCCCTTGTCCCTGAGGGCGTGCAGCAAATTTTCCGCAATGCCGCAAAGGCCGAAGCCCCCCGCCATGATCACGGCGCCGTCGGCGATATCCTTGACGGCTTCTTGGGCGGATGAGACGGTCTTGCCCACGTTGAACCTGCGCGCTTAAGTTCCCAACTCCCAGCTGTTGAGGTATTTTTCCTGCTCGTCGCTCAAGGTATCGATGGAAATGCCCAACGTCTTGAGTTTGAGCGCGGCGACCTTCTTGTCGATCTCTTTGGGAACATCGATGACCTCGCGGCCCAAGGCTCCGGCTTTCTGTTTTAGGTAAACGACCGAGAGCGCCTGATTGGCGAACGACATGTCCATAACCGAGGACGGGTGCCCCTCGGCGCAGGCCAAATTGACCAAGCGGCCTTGGCCTAGGACAAAAACGCGGCGTCCGGTTTTCAGGAGATATTCCTCAACCAGGGGCCGCGTTTCCCGGACGGATTTGGTCATGGTTTTCAGCGTCTTCAAGTCGATTTCAACGTCAAAATGCCCGGAGTTGGCTAGAACGGCGCCGTCTTTCATCAAAGCGAAGTGTTCTTTGCCCAATACCGTGGTATTTCCCGTGACCGTGACGAAAATGTCGCCGATCTTGGCGGCTTCTTTCAACGGCAACACGCGGAATCCGTCCATCACCGCTTCCAGAGCGCGCACCGCGTCGACTTCGATCACAATGACCTGGGCGCCCATGCCGCGAGCGCGGCTCGCCACGCCGCGGCCGCACCAGCCGTAGCCGCACACGACGAAATTCTTGCCGGCCAGTAAAAGGTTGGTGGCGCGGATGATGCCGTCAACCGTGGATTGCCCGGTGCCGTAGCGATTGTCGAAAAAGTGCTTGGTGTCCGCGTCATTGATGGCGATGATGGGATAGCGCAGTTTCCCGCTCGCGGCCAAGGACTTCAAACGGATCACGCCCGTGGTTGTTTCCTCTGTGCCGCCCATGGGCGGACGCTCCCCGTGCACGCCGTTTTGATGAATCAACGTCACCAAATCAGCGCCGTCGTCCATGGTGATTTCAGGCTCGATCGCAAGCGCCTTCTTGATGTGACGGTAATAAGCGTCGCGGCCCACGCCGCGCACAGCGTACACGTCAATGCCGAAATCCTTGACGAGCGAGGCCGCCACTTCATCCTGCGTCGAGAGAGGATTGGAGGCGCACAGCGCCACTTTGGCGCCGCCTTCTGAAAGCGTCCGCATCAAATTCGCGGTTTCCGCGGTGACGTGGAGGCAGGCGGAAATGTTCATGCCCTTCAACGGCTTGGATTTCCTCAACTCCTCGCGGATGCTGGCGACGACCGGCATGCCCCGGTCCGCCCACTCGATTTTGTTGAAACCGGCTTTGGCCAGCTTTAAACTTTTAACTTCTGATGACATCATTTCCTCCTGATAATCCTTAAATCAAGCCGCGACTGCGGCTGCTTTGGCCGAACGATGATTCGAATGGCCGTTTTTGACGCCCAACGTTTCCCGCAAAGCCTCGACTTTGTCCGTCGCTTCCCACGGAAACTCCGGACGGCCGAAATGCCCGAACGCTGCAGTCGGCCTGAAGATCGGCCGGCGCAGTTTGAGCTGATTGATGATCCCATTGGGCGTCAATGAGAAAACCTTGCGCACCACTTGAGACACGCGCTCTTCGGAAAGTCCGGGAAGCCCTGTTCCCTGAAAGTCGATATGCACGCTCACCGGCTCGGCCACGCCGATGGCATAGGCCAAGGTCACATAAACTTTCTCCGCCAGCTTGGCGGCCGCGATATTTTTGGCGATGTAACGGGCCATATAAGCCGCGGAACGGTCCACTTTTGTCGGGTCTTTTCCCGAGAAGGCCCCGCCGCCGTGAGGCGCGATGCCGCCGTAAGTGTCCACGATAATTTTGCGCCCGGTCAACCCGGTGTCGCCCGCCGGGCCGCCGATAATGAACTTTCCGGTGGGATTGACCAAAATGCGCGTTTTAGGGTCCAATAATCTCGGCCCTAACACAGGCAGAATAACGGCCTCGATGATTTCTTTTCTGGCTTTTTCGGTAATTTGGCGTCCCGTCTTATCCAGAATCTCATCCGTATGCTGCGTGGATAAAACCACGGTGGTGACTTTCAGCGGCTTGCCGTCCAAATACGTGACCGACACCTGGGATTTGGCGTCCGGGCCCAGGTATTTCAAAACGCCTTTTTCGCGTACCTCTTTCTGGCGGCGGATCAGCTTATGAGAAAGCATGATGGTCAAAGGCATCAATTCCGGCGTTTCCTGGCAGGCGAAGCCCACCATCATGCCCTGATCCCCGGCCCCGCCCGTATCCACGCCTTGGGCGATATCCGGCGATTGTTTGCCGACCACGTTGAGCACCGTGCAGGTTTCCGGCGTCACGCCGAAACGCGTGTCCGTGTAACCGGTGTCTTTGAGAACTTTATGGACGATGCCTTTGACATCGACGTCCGCCTTGGTCGTAATCTCCCCGCCGACGACGATCAACTGAGAAGTGGCGAAGGTTTCGCAAGCCACCCGGCCCGTGGGGTCCTGCCCCAACACCTCGTCTAAGACCGCGTCTGAAATCTGATCGCAGAGTTTATCCGGATGGCCCGGACCTACGGATTCGCTGGTTAACTCATAGTACCCTTTGGACATATGTCGTTGTTCTCCTTATATTTTGATCGCCTATTGCGGATTGGCGCTTAACACAGCGCCTTCGAAAAAAGCCATGTTTTCCTTTAAAACGGCCCCGTCAGCCAACACGCATCCGGAGACGCGCACGCCCGCGGACACTTTGACTTTTTCCCACAAAATCGATTCATCGATCACCGCGCCGCGGCTGATATGGCAGCCGTCGCCGATGACGCTATACGGCAGGATTTTAGCGGATTTTTCAACGGTTACGCCACGGCCGATGGCGACCGGCCCTTCGATGGACACGCCGCTCCCGATGCGGGTCTTCTCCCCGACCCAAACGCCCGGCTCGATTTCTTCCCCCGGAATCTTGACGCGGGTTTTGCCGTCTAAAATATCCTTGTGGCAGCGCCGGTATTCCTTCAAATTGCCGATATCGCACCAATAGCCGTCGAGCACATAGCCGTTGACGACCTGGGATTCGGCCAAAAGCCTGGGGAAAAGTTCGCGCGCAAAATCAAAAGGCCCGTCGCCGGGAATCCAGTCGAGGATTTCCGGCTCGAACATATAAATGCCGGTGTTGACATAAGGGGCGAAGGCCTCGCGCCAGCTCGGCTTCTCGATTAAAGTCGTCACTTGATGGGCGCCGTTTAATTTCACCAGCCCGTAATCAAAACGCGCGTCCACCTGAGCCAAGACCACCGTGGCGATGGCGCCGCTTTTGCGGTGATGCATTTCAAGCTCGTTGATGTTGAGTTCGGAAACGCCGTCGCCGGATAAAACCACGAAGCTGTCTTTTTTAAAAAAATCCTTCAGCGGCGCGATGGAGCCCGCTGTTCCGCGCAATTTTTTCTCTTGGGAATAGCGAATCCCGATATTCCACGTTGTTCCCTTGCCGACGTATTTTTTAATCAGATCGGAATGAAACCAAAGATTAACCGCGGCATCTTTGATCCCTGCGTTAGACAACTTGTCCAAGACATGGCCGATATTGGGCCTGTTGACCACGGGCACCATGGGCTTGGGCCTATCCAGCGTCAACGGGCGCAGACGCGTCCCTTCGCCGGCGGCAAGAACCATGGCTTTCATGGGCTATTTGGAACTCAGTTTCGTTTTCGCCCAGCCTGAAGCCAAGCCCAGCAGTTCGCGCGTCATTTTCTTCGTCGCGGACTCCGCGTAAATCCTCACCAAGGGCTCGGTGCCGGAGGGCCGCAGCAAAAGCCAGCTGCCGTTGTCGAAAAACGCCTTCAACCCGTCGATCATCACTTTTTCCTTCAGCCGGTAGCCGCTGGACTCAAGCCCGGGCAAAAGCTCGCTGACCGCGGCCTCGCGAAAGGCGTCCGCCTGAACGGTCTCGCTTAAATGAAGATCAAAACGCTCGTAATAAGAAGGACCGAATTCCTTAAAAATGCGCTCAACCAATTGACTTGGCTTCAAGCCCAATTCCAGCAGCAGTTCCACCATCAGCAACGCATTGGCTGAGCCGTCGCGATCCGGCAGCAAGCGGCCCAGAGCATAGCCGCCGGATTCCTCGCCGCCTAAAAGAACGTCGCCGGCAACCATGCGTTCCGCGATGTTCTTAAAGCCCACGGGAACCCAGGCGAAAGGAAGGCCGGCTTTGCGGGCCACGCGCTCCCCCAGATACCCCAAAGAAACGCCCTGGACGATTTCGCCGCGATTCTTTTTATGCAGGGCCAGGTAATACGCGTACATCGGGAAAACCGTGGTCGGGGCCAGATAATTGCCTTTGTCATCCACCAGGCTGACACGATCACCGTCGCCGTCTAAAGCCACGCCCAACAACGCCTTCGACTTTTTAACCAGCGTTTTCAACTCCCCCATATTTTTCTCAATGGGTTCGGGAGCGATGCCGCCGAATTCCGGATCCCTCTCTTTGCGCCTAGCCACGATGGAGCGCTCGCCCAGCGCCTCCTCAAGAAATCCGGCTCCTGAGCCATGAAGATAATCAACGGCGATTTTTTTACCTCTCAGCTTCGAGCGCACCCGAACCGCCATTTGCCTCAAATAGGAAACATATTCCCGGCGCAAAGTGCCGTCGGCCAAGCAACGGGTTTTGGGAAGCTCCTCCGGCGCCTGCAGCGTCAAAAATTCGATTTCTTTGGTCATACGCACCGGAGCCGAAGCGCCGTCGGGCGTTTTAATCTTCAAACCGTTATGCGTCGGCGGGTTATGGCTGGCCGTGACGATCAACGCATAAGCCTTGCTCTTCTTCGCCAAATAAGAAAAAGCGGGTGTCGGCAAAATATCGTTGGCCAGGCGCGTCTCGATGCCGGCGCCCGCGGTCACGGACGCGGCCTCTTCCGCGAATTCTCGCGAAGCGAAACGCCGGTCATAACCCACGAAAACCGCTTTGCCGGGGGCATTTTTCTGCATCCAATGGCCCAGGGCCCAGGCGACTTTCCTCACGTTGGCGAATGTAAATTCTTCCGCCATCACCGCCCGCCAGCCGTCCGTGCCGAAACGGATGGGGCTCTTGGGCGCCCGATGCTCCGGCGATTGGCTCACGCGTTCCACGACCTCCATGAATCCCTCGCTTTCATCCGGAAACGCTTGCGGAACGCCTGCTCGGCGCGCCGATCATTTCTCGGAAATACTTAATAGTTTGAGTCAGACCTTCCCTTAAATCGACTTTAGGCTGCCAACTCAACACTTGCTTGGCCAGCCGGATATCGGGGCGGCGTTCCTTCGGATCGTCCGTCGGCAAATCGCGCATCACGATTTTGCCGCGGCTGCCGGTCATCTCCTTAATGGCCTGAGCCAATTCCAAAATCGTCATCTCCGCCGGGTTGCCCAAATTCATGGGGCCGTTATACCCGGACAATAAAAATTTATAAATGCCCTCCACCAAATCGGAAATGTACATAAAGCTTCGCGTTTGGCTTCCCCGGCCGTAGACCGTTATGGGTTTGTGCCGGAGCGCCTGGGTGATGAAATTGGGGATGGCCCGCCCGTCATCCGGGCGCATGCCCGGGCCGTAGGTGTTGAAAATCCGCAAAATACGCACCGGGATGCCGTGAACCCGGTGATAAGCCATAGACATGGCTTCAGCGAAGCGCTTGGCTTCGTCATAAACGCCGCGCGGGCCCACGGGATTGACATTGCCCCAGTAAGTTTCGGGCTGGGGTGAAACCTGGGGATCGCCGTAAACCTCGCTGGTGGAAGCCAGCATGAATATCGCTTTTTTGGCTTTGGCCACGCCCAAGGCGTTATGCGTTCCCAGAGCGCCGACTTTCAACGTCGGGATCGGGTGCTTCAAATAATCGATGGGGCTGGCCGGGCTCGCGAAATGCATGACCGCGTCGATCGAACCTGAAACATGGATGTAATCGCTGACATTGGCGTTGATGAGCTGAAACCGACCGGTTTCATAGAGGCTTTCGAGATTGCGCAAATGCCCGGTCAGCAAATTATCGATGCCGATGACATGATGCTTTTTGGCCACCAGATGGCGCGTCAAATGAGACCCGATGAAGCCCGCGCAGCCGGTTAAAAGGATACGCATCAACGGCCCTAATTGCGGCCGATGCCGCGGTAGCGAAAGCCCAGACTCTTGAGCTTGGCCGAGTCCCAATAATTACGGACATCGATAAGAACGGGCAAGGCCATTTCCTTTTTGACTCGGGCAAAATCCAGCCCGCCGAATTCATCCCATTCCGTGACCAGAATCGCGGCATGCGCTCCCTTCAAGCAGGCGTACGGATCCTGGGCGAAAGAAACGGTATGGTTGCCTAAAATCTGCTTGGCTTTATCCATGCTGGCCGGATCATAAGCCCTGATCAGCACGCCCCGGGACAACAACCTTTTAACGATGTCCAAGCTGGGAGCGAAACGCAAATCATCGGTGTTCGGCTTAAACGACAAACCCAGGATCGCGACGGTTTTCCCCTCCAGATTCCAGAGCTCCTCCTCGAGCTTGTTCAAGACATGGTCTTTCTGCGTTTCATGAATTTCCTTGACGGCTTGCAGCAGTTTGAAATCATAGCCCATGCGCTTGGAGATGTGATAGAAAGCCTCAAGGTCCTTGGGCAGGCAAAAACCGCCGACTAAACCCGGGTTTAAAAAAGCCCGCCCGATTCTTTTATCCATGCCCACGCCCTTGATGACTTGGGTGACGTCCGCGCCGATCAAATCGCAGATGCGCGACAAAGCGTTGGCATAGGCGATTTTGGTCGCCAAAAAAGAATTGGAGGCGTGTTTGATCAACTCCGCGGATTTAATGTCCGTCACGATCACCGGCGCCTTCACCGAAGAGAACAGTTCCCTCAACATTTTCTCGGCGCGCGGCGAATTGACGCCGAACACCACTCGATCCGGCTCGAAAAAATCCTCGATGGCCGTGCCTTCCCTTAAAAATTCGGGATTGCTCGCCACGTCGAAAGGAATATTTTTGGAATTTTCGCCGCCAATGACGCGGGCCACCTGCTCGCCGGTAGCCACCGGCACCGTGGACTTTTCCACGATCAGCGTGTAGTGGCTCAAATTTCTCGCAATTTCGCGGGCCACGGCCTCGATGGCCGAAAGGTCCGCGCTGCCGTCGGATCGCGGCGGGGTGCCGACGCAGATAAACACCACTTCCGCATGGCGCATCATCTCCGCGATGCTTGATCCGAAGCGGAGTTTCCCCTGCCGCTTGGCTTTGGTCAATAATTCGGGGAGTCCGGGCTCAAAAAACGGCGGCTTGCCCTTCTTGAGAACGTCGATTTTCGAAGAATCGTTGTCAACGCAAAAAACATCATGGCCCATTTTTGAAAAACAAGCGCCGGTCACCAAGCCGACATAGCCGCAGCCGATGACGCCGACTTTTTTCGATTTTGAAGGGGAGCGGCCGGGCATATTTAATGAATCGCGCTGAGTTGGCCGCCCGCCGGCGCTTGTTCGCCGTCCGTTTCGAAATAACGCCAGGTTGCGAGCAATCCGGCTTCAAACGCCATCTGCGGTTTGAATTTAAGCAAGCGGCGGGCTTTGGCGATGCTCGCCGAGGTTTTGCGCACGTCGCCGTGGCGGCGAGGCTGAAATTGTTTTTCGAGTTTGCGTCCGATGATCTTTTCGATGATCCGGATCAAATCAAGCAATGAATAACTTTTGCCGCTGGCCACGTTGAAGGCCTCGCCGTAGGCCTTTACCGGGGCCTTAAGCGCCAGCAAATTGGCCTGGACCACGTCGCCGATGTAAGTGAAATCCCGCGACTGACGTCCGTCCCAATGAATCTCAAGCGCCCGGCCTTCCTTGGCTAATTCCATAAAACGGGGGATCACGGCCGAATAAATGGATTCGGGATCCTGACGCGGTCCGTAAACATTGAAATAGCGCAAAGAAATCGTCGGCAGGCCGAAGGATTTGGCGAACACCCGCGCGTAAAGCTCTCCGGCTAATTTGCTGACCGCATAAGGCGAAATGGGTTTGGGCATCAATTCTTCGTGCTGGGGGAATACAAGCCCGTCGCCATAGAGCGATGAGCTTGAAGCGTAAACCACCATTTTGACGCCGGCTTCCTTGGCCAAGCGCAAGACATTAAGCGTCCCCGTGACATTGACGTTATTGGAAAGATTGGGTTGATCCACGCTTTTGGGAACGGAGCGGATGGCCGCCTGATGAAACACATAGCGCACGCCGGATAAAGCCTTCTTTAAAGCGCTTTCGTCGGTAATGCTTCCTTGGTGAAGATCGACTTTGCTTTCGAACAAATGGATGTGCGCTTTTTTTCCGGTGGAAAAATCATCCAGAATGCGCACCTCATAGCCGCGCTCAAGCAAGGATTCCGCGATATGCGAACCGATGAATCCCGCGCCTCCCGTGACCAGCGCCAATTCCTTAGGCATAGGTCGAAATTGTAGCCAAATTTAAAACATGTTCAAAAGGGGCGACGGCTCGAAAGGAGCCGAGAACCGCGGTGAAAGCCGGCGACGGCGGCTTGATCGCTTCGCCGAGGGCGGCGCCCATGGATTCAAAAACCCGGACACGGGTCCCCCCCAAGGCCGGCTCCCCGGCCAATGCCGCGGGCGAGCAGGATCGCGGCGAGTCAAGACCGCCTAGATAAAATTCCTCGAAATGCGGGGACAATTGCCTGAGCATGGCCGGATAATCCTTGTCTTTCATGAAGCCCAAAACAACTCGTCTGGGCCGGACGTCAAAAAACGGCGAACGCCGCCATGTTTTTAGAAAGCAAGAAACAGCCTGCTCATTATGCGCCACGTCCAAAACCCAGGGTTTGCTATCAACGCGGCGCAACTGCCATCGCCCCGGTAGTTCGGCCCTGCCTAAACCCCGCCCAATCGCAACCGGGGATAATTCGAACCCTCGATCGGCCAAGACCTTGAAAATCTCGGCCACCAAAGCCGAATTCGCCGGCTGCTCGGCGCCCAATAAACGCAAGGAATATTTTTGCCCGCCGTATTCGACGCGTTGAAGAGCCTCCTCCCATGAATAAACCGAACGCAAACCGGAAAAATCAGGCTGATGCAGGGCAGCGGATTTGGCTTGGGCGATTTCCCTGATCACGCGCTCGGCTTCGGGCGGCAGCGATCCGGTGAAAACAGGAACATCGTTTTTGACAATGCCTGCTTTCTCGCGGGCGATCTCTTCAATCGTCGAGCCCAAAAAATTCACGTGATCCATGCCGATCGCGGTAATGACGCTCGCCAAGGGCCGCACGATCACATTGGTGGCGTCCAGGCGTCCTCCCAAACCCGTTTCCAAAATGACCGGATCGGCGCCGGTTTCCCGAAAATAAACAAAGGCCGCAACCGTCAGCAATTCGAAATACGTCAAATCATCATGGCCGGGGATGTCCCTTAACCGGCTGATGATAGCCGCGAAATCCGATTCAGGAATCGGCCCGTTTCGGGTTTCAATACGTTCCGTAACGTTGATTAAGTGTGGAGAGCTGTAATGCCCGGCGTTGAATCCCCCCTCAACAAAAACCTGGAAAAGCATTTTGCAAACGGAACCCTTGCCGTTGGTTCCCGCGACGTGAATGACGCGCAAACCATCCTGAGGATTGCCGATGGCCGCCAGAAACCGCCTGACCCGGTCCAAGCCGAGAAGAATTTTTGATTCCTGTTTCCGATCAAGGTAACGCAGGGCCTCGCCGAATAAATCCATTTAAGCCACTCTTTGATAACGGACTTCCACAAATCGCTTGATCCGCGCGCCCAAAGCCGATAATTTTCCCTCCAGATTTTCATAGCCGCGGTCGACGTGATAAATTCTGGAAATCACGCTTTGGCCTCCGGCGGCCAAGGCCGCGGCGATTAAGCCGGCCCCGGCCCTTAAATCACCGGCCATGACCTTGGCCCCGGTCAACGTTCCCGCGCCGCGAATCAGCGCCCGGTCTCCCCTGACGGCGATATCCGCGCCCATGCGGTTTAACTCCGCGACATGAAGAAAACGATTTTCAAAAATGGACTCTTGAACCGTGGTCCGTCCGCGCGCGCGCGACATGAAAGCCGTCCACAACGGCTGAATATCCGTCGGGAAGCCGGGATAAACCTTGGTTTTAATCGACAACGGCCGTGGCCGGAAACCTTTGGGCGTCGATACCCGGATCGCCTGGACCGAAGTTTCGACGCTCACGCCCGCCTTGCGGCAGGCGTCCAGCAGCGCCCGGTTATGCTCCGGCACGCAGCCGGTGATTTCTAACGATGATCCGGGCGCCGAGGCGGCGAATAAAACGAACGTCCCGGTTTCAATGCGGTCCGCGATCACCGCATGATCGGTTCCGCGCAAATTTTTATTCCCCCGGATAACGATCCTCGAGGTCCCCGCTCCTTCGATCATCGCGCCCATGTTTTGAAGCATCGAGGCCAAGTCCGTGATTTCCGGCTCACGGGCCGCGCGCTCGAGGACGCTGACCCCCGGGCAAAACGCCGCGGCCATCATCAAATTTTCCGTGGCGCCCACGCTTTCAAAATGCAAACGGTAACGCGCGGCCTTCAAGCCTGTTTTGGGCGCGGTCAGCTCCAGATCGCCGCCGTGAACGCTGATTTTGGCGCCCATGGCTTTGAAGCCGTCGAGATGAATATCGATGGGTCTCAGGCCGATAGCGCAGCCGCCGGGCAACGAGACTCTGGCCTTTCCCCATCTAGCCAGCATGGGGCCCGCTGAAAGAATGCTGGCGCGCATTTGCTTGACCAAATCATAAGGAGCGGTAATTTCCCTGAACACCGCCCTTGAAAAATTTTTTTCTTCAAGGCAAACCACGTCGCCTCCCTTGAACGCCTCTTTGCCCAACGTTTTCAACAACGAAAGCGCGGTATTCGTGTCCCGGAGAACGGGAAGGCGCCGGATGCGCACGGGTTCGGGTGTCAACAAAGAAGCGAACAAACAGGGAAGGGACGCGTTTTTCGAACCGCTGATTTCAACCGAGCCGCGCAGAGCAAAACCGCCGTCGATTTTATAAGCATCCATGATGGAAGATTATGTTAACTCGCTCTTGCTAAAACAACTCTAAAGAAACCCTGATAATCTTTCATCAGTTTCAACGAATGGAAACCATTTTGTTTAAGAAGAGACTCGATGGTGCGTGCCTGGCCGCGCCCGAATTCAAAGGCCAATAACCCGCCGGGGCAAAGACGCCGGGGGGCCTCATGAATCAACGGCCGGATCACCGCTAAGCCGTCCGGCCCGGCTGCCAACGCGCTTTTAGGCTCCCAGCGTTTGATTTCAGGAGATAGCCGCGCCCAATCGCCCTCGGCAATATAGGGAGGATTCGATACGATCGCGTGAAAACGAATCTTCGAGGGCAATCGCTCAAACAACGGGCCTTTAACCCAACGGATGGAGCCTAGATCGTTCAAACGCCGCCCGTTCTTCCTGGCCACACTTAAAGCCGCAGAGGAACAATCAGTGGCCCAGATTTCAAGAGAGTAGGCATCGCCTAAAAAACGTCGCAGGGCCAAAGCAATATTGCCTGAGCCCGTGCCGATATCCGCGATTGTCAATTTTGCGCCCGCAGACCAGGATAATTTGATTTCCCTGACCGCCAGCTCGACCAAAGACTCGGTTTCCGGTCTGGGGATCAATACCGCTCCCGGGCGCAACCTTAAATCGAGACCCATGAAATCCTGGCTCCCCAAAGCATAAGCCAACGGCAGGCGCCGCCGCCCGACGGCAGCGGCCAAACGCCGGTACTTGCGTCCGGCTGCGGCGGGGACATTCCCCAATAAAACCAGTTCGGTCCGTTCAACGCCCAAAACGCCGGCCAATAAATATTCCGCGGTTGCTTTGGGTTCAGGCGCGCGGCAGGATCGCAGCAGGCGTTCGGCCGCGGATAGGAGCGACGATGCCGTTTCAGGCGCTTTCTGATTTCGGACGCGCAATGCGCTGGATGACATAATCTTTTTGGAGGGCTTCGATAAACGGGCCGATGCCCCCGTCCATGATTTCATCGATATTAAACAGAGAAAGCCCGACGCGATGATCGGTCACCCGGGATTGCATGAAATTGTACGTCCTGATTTTCTCCGAGCGCTCCGCACCCTTGATCTGGGCGCGGCGGGTTTCCGTGACCATATTCGCGTGCCTTTCTTTCTCGACTTGAGCCAGCTTGGCCAAAAGCATTTTCATGGCCTTTTCCCGGTTCTGAAACTGGGACCGCTCCTCCTGGCAGGCCACAACCGTGCCCGTGGGTAAATGCGTAATCCTGACCGCGGTTTCCACCTTGTTGACGTTCTGGCCCCCGGCGCCGCCCGCCCTGAACGTGTCGAATTTCAAATCCTTGGCGTCGATGGCCACTTCCTGAGCCTGCATTTCCGGCAGAACCGCGACTGTGACGGTCGAGGTATGGATGCGGCCGCTGGCCTCGGTTTTAGGCACGCGCTGGACGCGATGGACCCCGCTTTCCCATTTCAGCTGCCGGTAAACGCGAGAACCGGAGACATAAGCCGTGGCTTCCTTGATACCCTTTAAACCTGTGGCATTGACGTCGAGAAGCTCCCATCGAAACCCGCGTGTCTCCGCATAGCGCTGATAAACGCGCAATAAATCGGACGCAAACAGCGCCGCTTCCTCGCCCCCGACCCCGGCCCGAACTTCAAGGAAAATGTTGCGTTCATCCATAGGATCGGAGCCCGCAAAGGCTTCCAAAACGCGCGCCTCGACGGCGATCCGGCGCGCGGCCAAGGCCTTCATCTCCTCTTCCGCCAAGGCCGCCAAATCGGCATCGCCTTTGGCGTCTTTGAGATGGGTCAGTTCCCGGTCCAGCCGCTCGATCTCAGCCAAACCCGAAAGCACTTCCTCCAATTGCCGGCGGCGAACGGAAAGCTCCTTCATCTTCGGCACGGATAAAGCCTGAGGCCGGCTTAAAACGGAAAGAATTTCATCTAGTTCTTTCTTTAAAGGAGCGGCATCGATGGGCAAGAGACGAGGTTGGAGGAAAGGAGCTAAGAGGACTTTTTGGCGACCGGCCGGCTTGAAAGAACCTTGGGCTTTTTGGGCGCCCTGGTGGTCGGCTGCGTGGCTAACGCGGCCTTCTTGGCGGCGGCGGCGCGATCAGCCGCGCGTTTGACGGCCAGCTTCTCGGCTTCTTTCTTTTTCTTGACGCCTTCGGTATGAAGTTTGGCCTGATCGAATTTCTTCAAAAACTTGTCGATGCGTCCGGCTGAATCGAGAAATTTCTGTTTGCCGGTGAAAATAGGATGGCAGGCGCCGCAAATTTCGAGCTTCAATTCCTGCCTGGTGGAACGGGTCGTGAAGGTATTGCCGCAGGCGCAATCCACCTTGGTCAGAAAATACTTCGGATGAACTCCTTCTTTCATATCGGAAGAATTTTAGCTTATTTTCCGGGCTCTGTGGATGCGGCGGGAATTTCGTTAGGGCAACCAGGGAGTCATCGCTTCCCTCGCCGCCTGGGAAGGCCCGGAGGACGGATTCAACTGCAAACGGCCGATGAAAGCCCCCATGAAACTGCCGAAACGCATGCCGTAATCGCCGTTGGCGAACGTCGCTTCCCAAGTGGTGGTGGAACTTCTCATCATGGCCGCCGCCAGGCGGAAAGATTCCCGCAAAATAGTGGCGTTAATGGCCCACAAATAAGCCAAATCCCGGACCTGGGCGTCGGTAAATATGTAATCGCCTTCCGCGCCCACCGCATTGCTGGAAAGCGTGGACACCATGCCGGAATGAACGTAGTTGGTATAAAAAGCATCGGATTCGACGAACCGGCCCAAGGCCTCCGGATCTCCCCTATCGATTAATGCCTGCGTCTGCTCGCCCAATCTCCCTGATGAGGTGAAACCATAAAGTCCGTTGATGGCGTTTTCATTCAACGGCGAACGGCCCAGACTGATCAGCATCGCGATTCTGAAACGCTCTTCCAAAGGAGCGATGGCTTGATGATCCGCCCCTCCTACGTCCGCGGCTTCGTAAAGAACGGAGTCCCGTTTGTCGAAAATATAATGAAGAAGCTCATGAACCAAGGTTGTATCCGGCTCCAAAACGGGTTCGCAGAAGCTCCCTTCATTGCAGCCGAGCCCGATGCCGAGGGTTTTGCTCGGCCAATCATAACGCCCCCCGAACTCCCAGGCCTCGAAACGCCCGCCATTCTGCAGAAAATCTTTGGCGGCCAAAAAAAACGAGCGATCCTCCATTAAGCGGCGCAATGCGTTGCGAAACCTTTCATTCGCGTCGATTTTCCGGCGATAACGCCTGAACACGTCATCGATTTGAGCGGACGGAATGCGGCCGAGGAACGCGGCGTAACTGGTTTCAATCTTCAAATCATCGCTAAAGCCGCCCGTCGCCCGGTCGGGCCTGAGCGTGGAAGCCCTGTCAAAAAGGGAATTGGAGCCCGACGGCATGTAATCGCCGGTTGCAGCCGAACGTCCGGGGAACCGCCACGAATCCCCGCTGTAATGGATCACGGTTTCATCCGCTAGAAGCGGACAAACCAAACAGCAAACGATAAAAACCGGCGCCGGGATCGAACGATGGCCCATGGCATAAGTTTATCAGGGCAAAACCATGACCACAACTTCAAAAACTGCTTCAATAAGGGAGCATGAATCGCGGCATCTTTTCCTTTTGCGCTTTTCTTTTCCTCTGCCTGCCTACGAACGCCTCCAATGAATCGCTCTGGCTGACCGATTGGAACCAGGCCGTGGACATTGCCCGCGCTCAAAATAAACATGTGCTGGTCGACTTTTACGCGCCTTGGTGCTACTCCTGCTACTACATGGACAAGCAGGTGCTGGCCAACAACGGCTTCGCCGCCGCGACGAAGGATTTCGTTCTGCTCAAGGTGGATGTCGATCAGAAAGAGGGCGCCGCTCTCAAAGAAAAACACCGCGTCAGCTTCCTGCCCACATACCTGATTTTGACTTCGGACAGCCGGGTTGCCGGAAGAATCACCGGAGAACAAACGGAAAAAGATTTTCTCGCGCAACTGAGCGAGATTATCAAATCATCCGAATCGGACGAAGAGAAGGCGATCAAAACGCTCCGAGCGCGTTTGGCGGCCGCGGAATATGAAGCAGCCGAGCGCGAGATCGCCGGTTTGGAAAAAACCCTCAACGAACGGCTCGATCAGCGGCTCCAATGGCGAATTTTGACGGATCGCCTCGGCCTGATGGCGGCCGCGCGCTTGGGGCGTCCCGGCGGGCTGGAGCATCTCAAACGCCTGCTTAAAACGGAAACATCGTGCGATCTAGCCTATGACTTTTATTTCGGCCGGAAACTTTTAGAGAACGAGGACCCGCAAACAAAACGAACCGTTCTCAAGAACGCGCAGCAAGCTCTCGAGCGCCTGGTCAATCGCCGCTTTTTCGCCGCCGCCGAAAATCGCTGCGCCGACTTTCGCACCGGGATCGAAACGCTGGCCGATGTTTACGCCCAACGCGGCGCAAAAAACAAACAAGCCGCCCTATTAAAGCGCGCCGTCCGCCAAATTCAACAAGACGCCCCTCGTGTCGGCGCGGACAGGAACCGCGACGACAATCTGCGATTTTTTCTGGAGCTCGCTGGAGATGACGGAAAAATCCGTTCCTTCTATGCTGAATTGATCGAAGCTTATCCCCAGGATTACGTTTACCCCCACCGTTTTTCAAAGTATCTGGTCGGCAGCGGCCAAGCGCAAGAAGCGCTCTCCTGGAATGAACGGGCGGCCAAGCTCTGTTACGGAGCCAATTGCCTGGCTGTCGCCGGCGTCAAAGCCAAGGCTATGGCTGCGCTGGGCCGGCGCGAGGAAGCCGTGCGGTTGCTTCAAAACGCCGCCCAAAAAAATCAACGGGCGTTTCCCAAAGAAAGCGCCGCATTGGCGGTCGTAGCCAAAGAATTGAGCAATAAATAAGGGACCGTTAAGGAGGAACGAATCGCATGTTCTTGACGCGATTGACGATCAGCTTGGTGGAATTCGTGGTGCAGGTTATTTTGGCCGTATTGTCGGTTTATGTCAGCTACACAATCTTCAACCGGGCCAATACGGATTTTAATCAGGAGGAAGAGCTTAAAAAAGGCAATATCGCGGTTGCCGTCCTGCTCGCCTCGATTATGGTTTCATCCGGAATGATCATTCAAAAGGGCCTTTACCCGATCATGAGCCTGCTGAAAATTTATTTCACTTCCCCCGGGCGCCAAACCATGGCCCAATGGCAATTGCCGCTGTTCGCCCTGGCGCATTTCGTGATGGTTTTCACGCTGACCGTGTTGACCATCTCCTTCGCTCTGCGGCTTTACGGCCGGCTGACCGTCAAAATCCAGGAAGGCAAAGAGTTGGAGCGCGGCAACGCGGCCGTGGGAATCGTCCTAGCCGGCGTAGTATTCATCGTATCCTTATACGTGGGCGAAGGCATCGGCAATTTGACTAAAACCCTGATCCCCCAGCCCTCGATCGGCAAAATTCAAATCTTGAAGTAACATGCCTGGGATGCGCCGAATTCCGGCTGTCCTTTTCTTTTCTTTCGCCTTGGAAACAGGGCTCGCCTGGCATTGGGATTCTCCCGCCGGCCGGCTCCGGGAAACGCTCTTCGCGGACTCGGGTGAAGCGGATCAGGAGGAAACCGCGGAACCGCCTTATCAGCGCATCCGTCGGAATAATTCCGGGTTCAACCTTGAATTCGGCTTCGTCAGTTTCGACCGCGAGCCGCATTCGGTCCGGTTTCAAATGGATCAGCGTATCGTTAATCAGGCGATCACAGAATTCGGCTATACGGACGCGGGCTTGGAAGCGGTCGATACATGGCTGGAGGAAACCCAGCAGCAAACGAATCGCGATTTAAAACGCGATTGGGTGTCGGGCTCGGTTTCCGCCAAAAACCAAGCGGAACTCGACCGTAAGGTTGCCGCCGTTCGCGCGCACAATACAAATCTCGAGACTGCGCAGCGACGGAAAATAAAAGACCTCCAAACCGAATACGAAGAACGGCGCGTCGCTTATTTTCAACGCCAAGGTTTCAAACTCTTGCCCGGCAATACCGTGACCGTGGATATTCCGGCGCTCGTGCGCAACAACGTCCGGCGGCTGATGCCGGTCGCCGCGCAATTCGACCTCATCCGCGAAAAAAACAATTACGGCTCCGAAGATTTGATCGGCGCGGTCACGGCCATGATCCAGACCGCGCTTGAATACAAAATACCTCCGGCCATGGAAGGGTCCTTACATACCGGAGGCGTCCTAACTCCCATCAAGGCCCTGGTCTCCGGGTGGGGTGATTGCGACACAAAAACAGCGCTGTTGGCCTCGATTCTTCTTAATTGGGACGCCGCCAAAATCGTCGGCGTCGGCCTGCCCGGGCATTATGTCATGGGTTTTGAAGGAGTGCCCGACCGCGGCGACGCTTATATCGAATACAGGGGAACGACCTATGTCTTAATCGAACCGGCCGGCCCGGCCTGGGCTCACCCCGGCGAGGTCAGCGAACAAACCATGACCAAGCTTCAATTGGCCCAAGGGGTTTCCATCGAACCCTTCAGCGCGCCCTAGGTACCCGCAGCAAACGGCCGGAATCCAAAAGCAAATAGCATTCGATCTCATTGCGGCCGCGGCGCAGCGCATCCTCCGGCACCAGGACGGAAAAAACAGCTCCCTTCGACGCCGAAGGAACGCTCCTGGTCACCGCCCGGATAATCCCATTGACGGCAACGGCCAAATAAAGCGGCGTCCGTCGCGCTCTTGGGCCGGACAATCGTCCCCTGATCAAACATGGGACATCGTCGGACCCGGGATCGACGCGCGCATAACGGTTTTCCCGCTCGACAACCACGGTTAAATCCGGACTATCCCCGTCAGCCAGCGCTTCGGCGCTGCGCTCGATGATCTCCTTGCGCGAACCGATGTTGAAAATTTCACGCCATGGCGTTCCGGAGCCAAAAACAGCCGCCCGCCTCTTAAACGCCTCGGCGGCGTCCTGTAAAGGCGCATGAAATATCATCTTCCTGGGTTTGACGCTCGTGACCGCAATTTTTTTCCGGCGCTCCGGCCGATTCGTATCGAACGCGGACTGCCCGTCCATGGGCCAAGGAATGGCGATCCCCAAAAGCTCTGCGACGGTCGCGATGATGTCGATGGTCTCGACATTGCGGTCGCTGACTAAAGCGGCGCGCTGATTGGGAGCCTTGACGAACAACGGCACATAAAGAAGCTCCGCGGCATTGACTTTCGAGAGCTTGCGATTGTGCATCCCGGGCCGGATGTTGACGCCGTGATCGGCGGTGACAATGATCAACGATTGGTCGTAAAGGCCCAAAGCCTTAAGCTTGGCCACCAGATCGCCCAACAAATGATCCACGAAGCCGACCTGCAACAAATAGCGCTGATGGGCCTGGGTCACCAGCCAATCATCCCGAGAGCATAGGCCGTTCTGTAAATCAAAACCGTCCGGTATTTCATCCGGCGCCGCATAGGCTCTGCCGGAAGGAAAAAAACGCCAGGTCGCATG
Organism: Elusimicrobiota bacterium; assembly: GCA_016180815.1. NCBI lineage: Bacteria > Pseudomonadati > Elusimicrobiota > Elusimicrobiota bacterium. Next base: position 88,610 of record JACPAN010000002.1, on the reverse strand, counting down.
GGGCAGGGTTATGTGCGCAAAATACAAAGCAGGGCGCCCTCCGGCGGGAGCGAGCGAATCCATAAACTTGCCGTAAACCGCCAACGGCCCGTCATGAAGTTCTTGCGACTGGTCCCCTCGGAAATTTTTCCATTTTTGCGTAATCGACGGCAGGATGAAAACGATATCCTCCGGAAGCACGATATGCAGGTAAACAAGGAAACAATCAAGGATCAAGCCGCGCATCCGCTGCGCGGCGTCTTCGATGAAGGCCTCTTCCTTGCACAAGGGGCTGGGGCACATTTTTCGCGCAGAACCGAAAACATTCATTTCATAAGTTCTACCCAAAAGAGTGAACAGATTCCTTGGGTAATAAGAGTAGGTCAGCGGAAGATGGCCGTCGAGTCCCGGATAAGACCCCGTCAGGATGGCCGGCAACGCCAATGAGGTCCCGTCGGAGACGCCCGTGGCCTCGCGAAACCAAGTCGAATCCTTGGCCAACGCGGCAAAGTGCGGATAACGAACGGCGTCAATCCGGCGGCGCTCATTTAAGAGGCTCGACCGGTCGAACTCATCGAACACCACGAAAACCACGGGAGCCGGCTTGGCGACGTGCGTATAAAATACCGACTCAACGCCGGAAACAAGCATATTCCTGATCGGCTGAGCGGCCAAAAATAAACAAGGAAACGCCGCAGCCGCCAGCGAAAGCGCGGTTAAAAACGTCCGCGCCGGCCGGAAACGCCGCAGCAAGATCAGCGTCCACGCTCCCAGAACGCAGGCCGCCGAGATCAGGCCCGCGCCGGGAAGAAAACCGGCGGCTACTTTTTTAACCGGCGGCAAAAAAACGGCTGCCGCCAGCAAGGCCACCCAAAAACCATGCACCCGCCGGCGCGGTTTTTCGCCCCGGCGGCCGGCGATCCATTCGGAGCAAACAAGAAGCGCCGGGACGAGCAGGCTCAACGTCAGCGTCAACGCAACGATATCCGCTCCGGAGGACTCGCGCATCACGAAAAAAATCGCATGGCGGGCCAACAGATCGTACAGAGGCTGGGCCAAAGCAAAATTGACCAGCCCGAAAAGATGCAGGCTGTCGATTAAAAAATCGCGATCGACAAGAGCGGCGTCCGGACGTCTAAGACTTAGCTTGCGCAAAATAAAGCACCCGGGTGCGGCAGGTGAGTTCCTGGCGCTTTTGAACGTCGAAGGCTTCATTCAAGAGTTTTTCAAAATAACCCCTTGAATAATCGGCAAGACCGCCGTCTTTATTTCTCAACAGCCTGCGGGCCATGGGATCGGCTTCATCGATGAACTCAATGATCAGCGCTCCGGAAACATCGGCAAGCCAATCCACAATTTGAGCAAGCGGAATATTGGCGCTGATGGCCAAATGATGAATAAGCGCCAAGCAAAGAACCAAATCCGGGCGACCGCGCGCCTCAAGGGCCTTGAATTCAAGCCCCCGCCAGCCGCCTCCCGAAGAGACATTCGCAAAATCCATCACCAGGGGCACAATGGAACGATCGCCGTTGTTTTTAAGTTCCCCATAACAATGTTCGATCACGGCCGCATCGCCGTCCATGGCAACGACATAATCGGCTTTAACCGCGGCTAATCGCGAAAAAACACCCCGATTGCACCCCAAATCCCAGACCAGCTTGCAGGAACGCGAATCCACGGCCTCGGCGACGAATGCCTTTTTCATCCGCTCATCCTGCTCGACATAGCTGTTGTGTTGATAGTAACCCGACCAGGAGGAATGTTCCGGCGTCCACTTCATCGCGCCGATGATGGCGCGCAGGCCGTCGATATTCTTAAGAATCAGGCTTTTATTGAACCCGCTTGAACGAAGCTCGTCCTTGACGTCGCTGTCCTGGGATTCATAGCGGTCCTCCATCGCCGCATGAAGGCGCACGTGGGTCAGGACGCCCGGCCTCAGCGTGTCCCGCAACGACATCATATTGCGGCAATCGCGCGGCTTGATGCCTTCCGGAGAACCTTTCAGCAACGTTTGAAAAGCGATATTTTTATACGCCTGCAGCATCAGGGGATAGAGAAAAAGCCGGCAAAACTGACGGTACCCCGTCCAGGGCTCTCCATCGGCATAAGGACGAAAAGATCCGATATCGATGAAAACCGGGCGGCTCCCTTCCCATTGAATATTAAAAGCGGACGCATCCTTTAGAATCATCCCCTCCGCAAGAGCGGCTTGCAAGAGCTCCAGATGCAGGAGCGCGGCGTCCTTAAGCATGCCGAACGTCCATTCATAGGGATAGGATAGGAAACGAACGGGACGATGCCGCAGAAGCCCAGGCCAATGGCCGGGCGGCAGCCGGCAGACGCCCGGCGCCGCGTCGATTTCCCGGGTTTCGACGAGATTCCCCAAGCTCAAAAAACGCCGATAAAAATCTTTGGAAGCAAGGCATCTCCAGTTGCGAAGACCCTCCTCGCTGAGGCAGCGCCAAACCTCGCCGTTGCCGACCATCACTCTGTTGGCGCCGTCGCGGAAGGAAGCCGGATCGACGCGGGTTTCTTTCACTGGGAATCCCGGCCGGGCTTGTTTTTTCTTTGTTCCTCCGGTTTCATCAGACCCAACCTGCCGAGAAGCCGCCTGGCAAAAAGCTTCAACATCACCGCGACGCCGGCGACCCCGGCCACGATCAACTGGGCCATCATGCTGCCGCTGCCGGGATCCAGGTACGCGTAAAGAGGCCAGGGCGAACAAATAAACGCGATCACCACCAGCCAGGCCGGGCAAAATCCCCCTCGATTCATAGGGTCCGTTAAGGAATTAATGATCAATTTGCCGGGGCGATTTTGGAGCGAGGCAAGGCGCCGCGAGGCGCGGCGTGCCCGCAGGGCACGTAAGCCTCGCGGCAACGCAGCCGCAGCCCAAAAGCGCCCCGGCCCTTCGGGGAGGCCCATCTTCGCACCGGCTGCGTCGTTGCTCCTCCTCAACGTACCCTCTAGGTACGCTGTCGTCGTCGCGCCTAGCATTCGGTGCAAATCTGGGCCTCCAAATTGATCATTAATTCCTTAACGGACCCTTAATCCAATCATAAAACAATATGATGTTGGTATCCTCAAGAAAATTGATGATTCCACTCTTCAACCGCTATGATCAGACGCCCGGCGAGGAGAACGTCGCCGCCCGGGAAATCAAAAGCCGCCTGGACAACGGCGAACGGGTGAACCTGCTGGACGTTCGCGAACCGTGGGAATACGAAACCGCGAAAATCGAAGGCGCGAAACTCATCCCATTGGCCGAACTTGACCAGCGCAAAACGGAACTCGACCCGAACACGGAATTGATCGTCTACTGCCACAAAGGCGTGCGCGGATTGAAAGCCGTCCGGCACCTTAAAAACTGCGGATTTACCAACACCAAAAACCTTTCCGGCGGCATCGAAGCCTGGTCGGATATCGACCCGTCGGTTCCGAAATATTAAATGCCCGAGCATCCCCTCCGGATCGTCATCCTGGGGGGCGGGTTTGCGGGGCTCGCCTGCGCCCAGCGCCTTGAACGGCTCCTTCACGATTCTTCTTCAGGCGGCCTAAAAATCAATGGACGCGATGTCCAATTGATCCTCATCGCCCGCGACAACTATTTCAATTTTCAACCGCTGTTGGCCGATGTCGTCGGCGGCTCCATCGAACCGCGCCATGTGGTCAGCCCTTTAAGGCGCCTTCTGCCTTTGACCGACGTCCGCCAATGCGAAATCGAATCCATCGATCTTAAAAACCGGCGCGTCAATTTTTATCCGGCCGACCAACGGGCCATCCCCCCGATCGACGCCGATCATCTGGTTCTTGCTTTGGGCCAAGCTACGGATTTTTCACGCATCCCGGGCATGGCCGAACACGCTTTGGCGCTTAAAAACTTGGGTGATGCGCTTCGTATCAGAAACCATGTGGTCAGCCGCCTCGAGGAGGCGACGCTCGAAGAATCCGAAGATGAACGCCGGCGTCTGTTAACCTTTGTCGTCGTCGGCGCCGGATTCAGCGGCGTCGAAGTCGCCGGGCAAATCAATGATTTGGCGAGCGACGCCCTGCGCAGCTATCCCAGACTGACGAAGAATGACCGGCGTCCCTTCCGCGTGATCGTGATCCAAAAAAGCGATCGCATCCTACAGCAGCTCGATCCCGATCTTTCGTCCTTCGCGTTGCAATGCCTCAAACAAAGAGGCATCGAAATCAAGCTTTCCCAAGGCGTAGCCGCCGTCAAGACCGGAGGTCTTCGCCTGGACGACGGCGAAGAAATTAAGGCGGCGACGATGATCGCCACCGTCGGCAACACCATCCATCCCCTCCTCGCTCATTTGCCGCTTAAGCGCCGGGGAAACCGCATCGAAGTTTTGCCCACTCTCGAGATGGCGGACTTCAAAGGCGTCTGGGCCTCGGGCGATTGCGCAGCCGTGCCTTCGCCCCAAGACGGCTGGGCCCCGGAAATGGCCCAATTCGCGGTCCGTGAAGGCCGGCTCCTGGCCGACAACCTGATCGCGGCCATGAAAAACCGGACGCTGAAAAAATTTTCCTACAAAAGCATGGGGCAATTAGCCTCTTTAGGCCACCATCAAGCCGTGGCTCAAGTTTTTAGCCTACGCTTCGGCGGTATTGCGGCTTGGTGGCTCTGGCGCACGGTCTATCTCTTCAAGCTGCCGGGCATCGACCGGCGCCTAAGGGTTTTGTTTGATTGGACGCTTGACCTTCTCTTCTCTCGCGATATCGTCAAATTAAACGTCAGCCCCACCAGCGCCGTCAGCCGGGCGCATTACGAGGCCGGGGAGACCATCTTCAAGACGGGCGATCCCTCGCAAACGTTTTACATCGTTGAAAAAGGAACGGTTGAGCTTCTGGAAGCGGATGCCCAAGGGCGAAGCCAAACCATCGCGCAATTGGGACCGGGGTCTCATTTGGGCGAACGCTCCCTCATCGCCAAGAATCCCCACGCTTTGACGGCGCGGGCCGCCACTGCGATCGATCTGCTGACGATTCATCGCGCGGATTTCACGGCCCTGGCCAATAACCTTCCCCCTTTGCGCCAAGCCATCGAAGAGGCGCTGCGGCGCTGGGAAAAAAGCCCTAAAAATCCTAATCCCCTACCCTAAATTCCAGGATCATCCGCTGGTTGCGGGACCATTGTCGGATTAAACTTTTCTTATGAAACCACCGCTGAGGATGCGCCTGAGAATCGCGGGATTAGGGGCCTTCCTGGCAGCCGCAGTCGGTTTTGCCGTTCATGCAGGAGACGCGGATGGGGACGATCCTGACGCCGATCTTGAATTCGACATGCTCATTGATGAGCTGCGCGGCCCACGCTTTGACGACATCGTTGAAGGCCTCGCCAATCAAGCGCTGCCACCGGGGCCATTCCGGATTTATGCCAGAGGCTCAAAAGCGGAATATAGGCCCCGGCGCATGAATGAAACCCACACCGAACGCCGGAATCAAATGATCGACCTGCTCACGGCGCCCGAAGGCCATTTGGCCAGGGGTTTGCATGAACTGGCCGCGCGGACACGCCGTAATCGCCTGGAACATGGGGCGTTCATTTTATCCGACGGCCGCCTGGGAGAAACCGTCGTCGGCACAATCAACTATGTGGATGTTCCCGAAGAACGGCCCGCCGATGCCGTAGGTTTTGTTCATACTCACCCCAGACCCTGCGACGTCATCACGCCCCCATCAGGCAATGACCATGGCATGCTCTCGTTTCCCGATTCTCCCCTGCAGTTGGTGATTGAAGCCATTGCCACCGAGCCTCCGGCCGCAGACGGACGCTGCTATAGAGTTTGGGGCGTTCTTGAGCCGCGCCATGCGACGCTTTTAGGATATCTTGAGCCCGAATCCGGTTTCCGGATCCTGAACGCTGAAGATCCGACCAGCGAAAGAGCCTATGCCATTATTGACGAGGATCAGCTCAGCATGGAACAGCTTTTTGATGATGATCGCCGGGAGCGGGAGCGCCGCGAACGAAGATCGCGCATTTACAGCCGGCCGCGCCCATAAAAGGCGCCGGACCTACTTCTTTCCGAATTTCTTTTTGGGATTGAGCGGACGGCCGAAGTGGTCGCGGATTTCAAAATGAAGGTGCGGGCCGGTCGACAGGCCCGTTGAGCCGACGCGGGCGATCATTTTCTTGCCCCCCTCAACCCACTGTCCGTCTTTGACGTAGATGCGGGACAAATGCCCATAGCGGGTGGTGGTGCCGTCGGAATGCTTAATAATGACCATCAGGCCGTAGCCCTCGCGCCAATTGGCGAAAATAACCCGGCCGGAACGCGAAGCGTAAACGGGCGTGTTATAGGCCTGAGGAAAATCCATGCCATCATGAAATTTCTTTCTTTTGAGGATCGGGTGGTACCTCAAACCGAACCCGGATGAAATCCTAGGGTAATGCCAATATTTGAACGGAATGCGAAAGGTGTCAAATTCAAGATAGGTATCCGGAATCAAAAGGTAAGACCCTGGATTGAGCTCAAAATCCGCCAATAGGGCGTAGCCCGGAAAACTATTGGCCTTGACGATCTCCGCTTTAAGTTTTTGCTCCGCGGCGTTGTCACGGCGTCCGTACAAACGCGCCACATCGGCGAGCGTTTCTCCCTGCCCGTTTTTCTGCTTAACATGATGAAGCGTGCCGCGCTTATTTAACACCACGATATCGCTGCCCGGTTTCATCCAAATGAGCTCCGCTGCATTGCTGGACTGAATGCTCTCCACGCTGGTCCCGTAGTTCATAGCCAGCTTCCAAATATTGTCCGTGGGTTTGATCTGGTGGCGGGCCCAGATCAAGCGCCGTATTTTCTTCAATTCCTCGGGTTTAACCGCGAACGCAGGAGCTTCTATTTTGCGCACGACATGCGCCCAGCTCGCATCCCTTAAGGAAAAACGAACCCAGGGCGACGGAGCGCCGACGCCCAAAACCTGGGTCACGGAAACAACGAACAGCCATAAAGCGCCGATTACGGTAAACATCGTTAATTTAAGGTTAAGGCAAGGCATGACAAATGACCTGGGCCCTTCGGACCCCGTCGATAGGACTTTAGGTACCCCCTCCCTGGGACCGCCGCCTGGGTCCCGATCAGTCCTTCAGGCTGGAAATCTCCATGGACTTCAAAAAGTCCTTGTTTGACTTGACGGAAGCCAGCTTGTCGATCAAGAGCTCCATGGCCTCCACCGGATTCAAGCCGGAAAGGACCTTGCGCAGCACCCAGACCTTGTTAAGCTCATCGTCTTTTAAGAGCAACTCTTCCTTTCTGGTGCCGCTTCGATTAATATCGATAGCCGGGAAAATTCTCTTATCCGAAAGCTTGCGGTCGAGGTAAACTTCCATATTCCCGGTTCCTTTGAATTCCTCGAAGATCACGTCATCCATGCGGCTGCCGGTCTCGATCAAGGCCGTGGCTAAAATCGTCAAACTCCCGCCCTCTTCGATGTTTCTGGCCGCGCCGAAGAAACGTTTGGGCCGCTGAAGGCTGGTGGCCTCGATGCCGCCTGAGAGCACGCGCCCGGACGACGGGGTGATCGTGTTGTAGGCGCGGGCCATGCGGGTGATGGAGTCCAACAAAATCAAAACATCCTTGCCGTTTTCCACCATGCGTTTGGCTTTCTCGATGACCATCTCCGCCACCTGAACGTGCCTGTCCGCCGGCTCATCGAAGGTCGAGGAAATGACCTCGCCTTTGACGGAGCGCTGCATATCCGTGACTTCCTCCGGACGCTCATCGATCAAGAGCACGATGATGCTGACTTCCGGATGATTCGTGGCCACGGCATTGGCGATTCTCTGAAGAATCATGGTTTTGCCGGCGCGGGGAGGCGAGACAATCAAACCTCGCTGCCCTTTGCCGATTGGCGCGATCAAATCCAAACAACGCGCGGTCAACTCGTTTTTAACCGTCTCTAAAACGATTTTCGTCTTGGGATAAAAAGGCGTCAAATTATCGAAGAGCGGCCGTCCGCTCAATTGCTCGACAGCAACGGTGTTGACCGCTTTTAATTGCAGTAAAGCGAAAAACCGCTCCCCCTCTTTTGGCGGCCGCATCAGGCCCGCGACCATATCGCCTTTTCTCAGGCCGAAGCGCTTGATCTGGCTGGGGCTGACGTAAATATCGTCCGGGCCGGGCAAATAATTATTGTTGGGCGAACGCAGAAAACCGAAGCCGTCCGGAAGGATTTCAAGCACGCCCTGAGCCTCCACGATGCCGTGCTCCTTGGCCTGGGCTTCCAAAATCTTGGCGATCATCTCCTGTTTTCTCAGGCCTGCAGTCGAATCGATTTTTAATTCATTGGCCACTCGGACCAATTCAGGATAAGACATGCTGGAAAGCGCCTGGGTGTCGAACATGTGCCTGTTATTCATAGGGCGTCCTGTTCCGGCGCCGGGCGCGCTGGTTTCCGGTGCGTTTGTCATTTGCTGCTTCTCCTTTTCCACGTTGTTTCCTCGCCTCCCGATAATCCCGCAGGATTGCTTGACATGCATTTTGGATTGCCCGGACTTGTCCGGTCAGTTTTTGGCGAGCGCCGTTATTATCCAAAATAAAATCAGCTTTGCAACACTTTTCGTCGAGCGGCATCTGGGAGCTCCGGCGCCGCTCGATGTCATCCTTGGTCCAGCCCTTGGCCGATAAGCGGCGCCGGATCGTTTCAGGCGAAGCCCAAACCGTCAGGCTCGCGTCATAAAGCGGGCGCCGCTTCAATAATTTTTTCTCGTTCTCAAAAAGCAACGGAACCTCCACCACGCGCAGCGCCGCTTTCGAATTCGCCAAGCGCTTGCTGAGTTCCGTCAAAATCGCCGGATGAAGCAACGCTTCCAAACGCCGGCGTCTGCTCGGGTTGTTAAAAATAAGGGACGCGGTTTTGGCGCGATCCAGACGCCCGCTTGCGTCTAAAACGCCGCCGCCGAACAAACGCCCGATTCGGGCGACGAGCGGGCCGCGCCCGGCGGTCAGATCTCTGGCGATGGCGTCGCAATCGAAGGTCGCGGCCCCCATTTGGGCGAACGCCTTCAGCGCCGAGGATTTCCCTGATCCGAACCCTCCGGTCAAAGCCAACGTCAAGACAGGCTTGGATTTTTTCATTTCTGACAGTTTCGACAAAAAAATGTGGACCGCTGCGCGGTCAAAACCACTTTGACGGGCGCGCCGCAGCGTGGGCACGGCGAGCCTTTTTTGAGGCCGTAAATCGTGAAACGGTTTTGAAAAGCTCCTTTGCGCCCGTCCGGATGGTAAAAATCGCGCATGGAAATTCCCCCATCCCTCAAGGCCCGGCCTAAAATACGCCGCAGCGATGCCCACAGCCTGCCGGTCTCCTCGCGCGACAAGGAACATGCCCGCCGCCACGGCCGGATTCCGGCGTCGAACAAAACCTCATTGGCGTAAATATTCCCTAAGCCGGCGATTTTATCCTGATCCATGAGCAAAGCTTTAATCCTGGCTTTGGACGCGCAAAACGATTCTTCGAATTCGCGGGGAGGCTGCAGCCTGGAAATGGCGCTCAATACATCCCATCCTGCGGGCAAACGCCCCTGCCAAGACACGCGGCCGAAACGCCTCGGATCGATCAGCGAGCAGGACGCGCCGTCGAATTCCAGCACAAGGCGCGGCGGACGGGCCGCGTCCGCGTTGACCTGAAGCGAGCCGGTCATGCCCAGCCAAAGCGTAAACGACCGGTCCTCGGCCAGAACGAATCGCAGCGCCTTGCCGCGCCTGTCGATGGCGCGCAAAACTCCCGAATAACGCCCGAAGTCGGCCGGGCGTTCCAAGAGCGCGTCCAACAAACGCACCCGGCAAAGCCTGCGCCCCACGATCAAAGGCTCAAGCTTGCGCCTGGTGATTTCGACTTCAACACATTCGGGCATGAAAAATTTAAAAAACGATCGGCTAGCTTTTCTTTTGGCGGCTGGCGTCATCGAGTTTGCGGCGCTCCCATGGAGTCAAGGATTGAATGCCGCGCGCGTTGATTTTTTCAAGGATGCGGTCGATTTCCTCTTCTTCATCATCCTCCGCCACGTTCTCTTCGCGACGCTTGTCTTCCGGAGGACGCCGCAGCCATTGCGCAAAGGACGACCAAAAATCCATGTCCGGCAGCCGGAAATACAGCCAGCCCACGGCCAGCCCGCCTAAATGCGCGAAACGCGCGACCGGGCTGGGCGTTTGGCTGAGCATGAACTCAAGCAAAAACAAGAGCACAACCAAATGCCGGGCGCGCATCGGAAACAGGCCGTACATGTAAATGACGGCATTGGGATTTTGCCTGGCCCACGCGTAGAGAAGCCCGTAAATGGCGCCGGAGGCCCCGATGGTCGGGATATTGCTGGAGAACTGAACCGCGACCGTGAGCACGCCCGCGCCCACCCCGCAAATCAAAAAATACGTCAGGAAACGCCGCTCTCCCCATTCCTGAGCGAGAGAAGACCCGAACCAATAAAGAGACAACGCGTTGAACAGTAAATGAATCAAGCTGCCGTGAAGCACCATATAGGTCGCCAATTGCCAAATCCAGAAGCGCTTGATCACCAGGGCCGGGGTCAGGCCCAACGCCAGGATGCTTTGATAAGGGAACATCTGCTGGGCGATGAACGCCGCGATCAGAGCGACGATCATGAACTTGATAATGCGGGGCAGGCTGTAGGGCGGGTACATCAGTTCATCTCCCGCCAATTGCGGCCTGTTTTCGAATGGACCGCCAGAGGCACCTTCAATTCCATGGCCTGCTCCATGATTTTTCGAAACGCATCGCCGTGCGCTTGGAGCTCATCGGACGGGCCTTCGAGCAGGATTTCATCATGGACCTGGATCAACATCCGGCTTTGAAGGCCGCGCTCCTTAATGTAACGCTCCAACGCCAGCATCGCCAATTTGATGACGTCCGCGGCGCTGCCTTGAACCGGCGTATTGACCGCGGCGCGTTCGGAAAATTCCCTCAAGTCGCGCCTCTGAGCGTTGATATTGGGCAGGGGCCGGCGCCGGCCTAAAATCGTTTCCACGTACCCGCGCTCATGCGCCTGAAAAATGACCTGTTCCCGCCAGGAAGCCACGCCCGGGAAGCGTTGATTATAAAGCGCGATGAAGCTCTGCGCCTCCTCCTCGCTCATGTTTAATTCGCGGCCCAAACCCCACGAACTCATCCCATAAAGGATGCCAAAATTAACGGCCTTCGCGCGACGGCGCATTTCCGGGGTGACGGGCGCGCCCGGCTCGGCCAAAACAGCCCTGGCCGTCTCTTCGTGAATATCGCGGCCCTCCCTAAAAAATTTAATCAAATCCGGGTCTCCGGAAAGATGGGCGAATACGCGCAAATCGATTTGAGAATAATCCAGGGAAACGAGATTCCATTCGGGCCGCGAAGCGACGAACGCCTGGCGCACGGCCAAGCCGTGATCCGTCCGAATGGGGATATTCTGGAGATTGGGGTTTGTGCACGACACGCGCCCGGTCTGGGTGCCCTCCTGATGGAACGTGGCGTGAATTTGCCCGGTGGCGGGATTGACCGCCTGCAAAAGCCCCTCGACATAAGTCGATCGCAGTTTGCTCAACTCCCTGAAAGCCAGCAAGCGGCTGACCGAAGGATGAGCGGGCTCCAGGCGCTTCAAGACCTCCTCATCCGTTGAATAACCTGTTTTCGTTTTCTTAATCACGGGCAATTTGAGTTGCTCAAAAAAAAGTACGGCCAATTGCTTTGGCGAGTTCAAATTCAAACTTTCGTCCGCGCCGGAAAGCCGCAAAAATTCCCCCCGCAAACGCTCCAATTCCCGGCTCCATTGCAAATTCAAACGCTCCAGATAAGCCGCGTCCACGCGCACCCCGGCGGACTCCATTCGCCAAAGGACGCCCGTTAAGGGCAACTCCACGTCCTCGTACAAACGCCAAACGCCCTGGCGCTCGAGCTCGGCTTTGAGTTCGAACGCCAGCGCCGCCAGATCGCGGGCTTTGTATTTAGCCATCAGCCAATCCAACGCATAAGATTCTTCCGATGTATCGGCAATCCACGCGAGAAGTTTCGCGTCAAGGAGTTCGCCGGCGACTCGATCCGCCCAAACAGGGTGTTCGTGCAGGCGCCGTTTCCAGTCGAACGCGATTTTAACGACCGCGGCGTCCTCGAGGGCGCGGTCGTCCTCGCCCGTATTAAGTGTACCCTCCTCCGGAACAAAAAATCGAGGGGCTTGGCCGACGGTTTTTGGGGAGTCCTGCGCGACTTGGCCCAAGGGCCATCCCATGAGCTTCAAATCCTTGATCAGACTGGCGAACCCAAGCCGAAGCAGCAATGGCTCGAATTGCGGTTGAGGCTCCTTGCGCACGCTAAAACGCCTGGGATCGAACTCAAGGGGCAATTCCGTGTTGAGCCGGACTAATTTTTTGTTGGCCGCCAAACGCTCCCGGCTCTCAAGCAAAGATTGGCGGACCTTGGACGACATTTTAGAATCGGAGCCCGCGGCCTTTTGAATCAACGTATCAAGATCGCCGTATTCCTTAAGAAGGCCGACCGCAGTTTTAGGGCCCACGCCCGGAACGCCGCGAATATTGTCCGTGGCATCGCCGACTAACGTGAAATAGTCCACCAGCTTGCAGGGCGGCAGGCCGAATTTTTTCTCCACCTCGGCATCGCCCAGCCACTCGTCCTTGTGCTCAAGATAACTCCGGATTCCGGGGCCGATCAATTGCAGCATGTCTTTGTCCGAGGTAACCAAAACAACGTCCAGGCCTTTTTCTTTAGCTCGAACGCTTAAAGTGGCCATCAAGTCATCCGCCTCATGGCCCAAGGCCTCAACCGACGGCAATCCCCAGGCTGCCACGAATTCCCGGACCAAAATCATCTGGGATTTCAAGTCATCCGGCGCCTCCACCCGGTTGGCCTTGTATTCGGGGTCCACGCTCATGCGCTCGGTGGGCTTGGAGTCCCAGCAAACCGCAAAATACAGGGGCGAAAATTGCTTCAACAGCTTGACGATGGTGCGCGCAAACCCGAACACCGCGCCCACCGGCTCGCCCTGCTTGGTCGACAGGCGAAGAACGTGGTACGCCCGGTGCAGATAATGGTAGGCGTCGAACAGGACTAACGTGTTTTCGGGATTAAAGGTATTTGGCAATCTCGTCGAGCATGGAAGGATGGAATCCCTCGAAGCGGCGGACCACTTGGCCCTTTTTATCGATCAAGTAAAGCGTCGGCAAATAGCGGACCTGATAATAGGCGTCGGAAGCATCGTCTTGGCCTCTCATCAGCACCGGGAACGTCAAACCGTGCTTCTTCTGAAAATTCGCCACCGTGCTTTCGGGCTCGCCGACGTCGATGCCGACCACCACGAAATCCTTGGCCGTATTTTTCTCATAAAAGCTCTGCAGATAAGGCATCGAGGAATTGCAGTACGGGCACCAGGTCGTAAAAAACGCCAACAGCACGGTTTTCTTGCCCAACAGCGGCGAGAGCTCCCAATTGCTTTTGGTCGAGACAGCCGGCAGAGTAAAATTGGGCGCCAAATTCTGCGATTGGGCGAATTTTTGCGCCGGGGCATCGGCCCCGGCGCGCTCTTTTTTGCAGCCAGGCAAAGCGACCGTCAGCAAAGCGGCGGCCGGGATGATAAATAAACGGAATGTTTTGTTCATGAATCGTCCCCCCACCGCGAAAATTTGAAAACGGCGCTTAAAGAAGAGCGTCGAGCTTCTATTTAATCTCGCCCTTAGGGTGAACGCCGATCAATTGATCGACGGGTTTCCCGCCCTTGAAGAGAACCAGCGTCGGAATGGCCGTAATGCGCAGCTTGGACGCCTCGACCGGATTTTCATCGGTGTTGACCTTGAGGAATTTCACTTTCCCATCGAATTCCTTAGAGAGTTCCTCAAGCGTCGGCGCCAAAGCCCGGCACGGGCCGCACCACGGCGCCCAAAAATCCACGATCACAGGAACGGACGAGTTTTTAACTTCCGTATCAAAGTCTTTGTCTTGAATGTCTGTCGGCATGATGGAATTATTATGCGTGAGGTTGACCGCTAAAGTCAAGGCGACGCGGCCGGCTGTCAGTAGGGAGGAAGATTGGGATTCGTATTGAACCGGCGGGCCTGGCAGAACTTTTTGACTTGAGTTTGATTAAGCTCATCTCGATCGACACCCCCTTGGCAGGCGTTCATGATATTGGCTTGGCTGAGCCGTCCTCCCTCGTGGCCGAGACCGACCGCATGGCCCACTTCATGAGCGAGGGTTTCAAAGCATGTGCGCTCTTCAAGTTCATAAGCGTTGACGATGACGACGGTCGCCGGCAAAATCTCCCCTGCCTCATCTTCACCGAATTCCGCTTCCACGGCTTCGCGGCAGCTTTCGTGCAAATCATTGATAAACATGCCGTTGGAATCCGGACCGCGGCGAATATCCGTGGCATAGGGCATAAAAACGACGGCCAAGCGTCCCCTGAACCCTCTGCCCAAGACGCCCAACGAACCCTCCAGTAAAACACTGTTGACCGCGCGGCAAAGCTTGGCGAAATTATCAATTCTGTTGCCGCTCTCATCTTCATAAGCGGGGAAATGAATCGGGTCAACGGGAGCCATAGCATCGGCAAGCCTGACGGCATGATCTTCAAGAATTTGATTGGCCTGACTTAAAAATTGCCCGACATAACCTGTGCTCATGAGCCCGGAAAAAAAGGTGATCGGGATAGTTTTGGATTTTTTACAGCAATAGTGCATAAGGTTGTCCCGGCCATAACCATCGCAAGGTTTAACCCAATCGGTTGTTTTATCCTCGGCTGAAACCGAAAAGCTCACGATCAAGGCCAAAAAAAACGCCGCGACGAAAACCTTAGCGTTCATCCTTCCATATTTACCACGGATCGAAATAAAATGCCATCCCGAGCCTTCAAAATTCCGGGGGCTCGGGATGACTCGCGGCCGAACTCCTGATACGCTATTGATACGTGAAAAAATCCTTCCTCTTCATTCTTGGGGCCGCGATCGTCGTGACCGCGGCTGCCATGTCCCTGATCCGCCTCGTCGTGGACCCGGACATCCCCGCGCCCGGCATCACGGCGCCTAATCTCGACCGGGAATACCGCCGCATGGCGAAAGCCACCCAAGAAGAAAAAGCCTATATCGACCAGGTCAACACCCCGACCCTCGCATCCGGCGGGGCCGATGATCCCTCCCTCGGTCTGGCCGTGCCTGAAACCGGCGAGCAAGAACAGCGGCATCGAGAACAGCCGGGGCTTGTGCCGCCTGATTTAGGCTTGACGCCGCGGCGCATTGAAAACCATTGCCAACAACGAATGCAGCCTCCTCAAGACAATTGGGAGCCGTCGGCCGAGGACGTTCTCGTCAGCGACAAAGACCTCGAACGATTGGCCGTCTATTACGAAAGCCTGGCCAAAGCCGCCAGAACGATTCAATACCACACGACGTTCGTCATCGCCTACGGGAAAAAGCCGGATCGAAATCTCATAGCGCCGGTCGCAGACGCCGGGCGCATATTCCAAAACCTCAAAGCGCCGGGGCGCCTCTACGCCCGCAGCCCCGACGATCACGACTGGCAGACGCTGGCTCGCTGGCCCTATGTCAACAATGAGGCCATGATGAATTGGGCTAAAGAAGCGGCGCGTTTGAAGCCCGTCCGCCAGACATCGCTGATTCATGTGGAAATCGCCATGCAAGCCAAAGACACCATGGACGCCATCGTAAAGTTGATGCTTGAAAAATACGCGTCAGCACCCGAGCCCTTGCGCGGCATCATTCGCGCGGATGCCGCCGTGATGAAGGATTATATTTCCGTCTTTAAAACCCTCAGCCTTAAAGAAAAAAGCGCGGGAACGCTCAAGCGTGTGGGCCGGGAAAAAATCAGACGGGCTTTGGACCTGATCGCTTCCCGCAAGGAACTGACTAAACTCACCGATTTCCAAAAACGTTCCAAGCTGAACATCGAATTCTCTTATCTGTTCGGAGAAGGGGTCAAGGGCATGTACGTGCATCAAAACAATCAACGCCGCATCGAGTTGAGCACGGAATTCCTGGCTCCGCAAGAAGCCGCTGACGACGAGGTCGCCGCCTTTCTGACCCATGAGCTGCGGCACGCTTGGGATGATTGGCCGGATAATCCCATCTCCACCGTGGAACGGGAATTCCGCGCGTTCAGCGTCCAGGCCGCTTTCTTGAAAAAAGCTTCGCCCTCGGCCATCTCACCGTTTCATAAACAAATCCTTTCCCTCTGGAAAAGCTGGGACAAAAGCGAATTGCAGGACTATATTGAAAACGCCTATTGCTCCCATTTCCCCGGCAAATCCCTGACGAGCGGCCAAGACGATATCCTGGCCATCCCCGTGGTGGCGCCGGGGAAACCGCCTTATCAAAGAGGGCCGGTGGCTTTTGACGCCGCTTGGGCGTCCTCTAACAGGGGCATCATTGAAACCATGGCCCCCGCTCAAGGCGGCGGCTTCCTGGTTGCGGGCCATCATCACGGCAAATCAGGAAAACGCAAAGCCTGGATTCAAAAAATCGACGGCAAGGGAAATCCCGGATGGTCCTGGACCGAGAATATCCGGGCGGGACAAGAAAGCCTGTTTCACGCCGTCACCCTGGATGATGAAGGAAATATTTACGCCGCCGGCGCGCAGGGCAAGCAGCTCAGGGATGGACTGCGGGCCTGGATCGCCAAATTTTCCCCGGACGGACGGCTCTTATGGCAACGCGAACCCGGCTCCTGCGCCAACGCGACTGAAATTACCTCCCTTGCTTTCCTCGGCCGTCATCTGTTGGCCGCCGGCAAAGAAACGTCTTGCCATGAAACCTCCGATGACAACATCGACACCTCGCTCGATCAAGCGCTTCTCTGGATTGTGGATTCCGAAACGGGAAAAATCAAAAAAGATTTTTTTTGGCCCATGGACGCGCGTTTTGGAGGGCCGGTCAAAATGAGCGAGATTAACGATATCGCCGCCAACAACGGCGAAGCCTATGTCCTGGCCACGGTGTACCGGTCGACCCAAACATTGCGCGACGCCGGATACTGGATCACGAAACTCGACCGCAACCTGACGGTGAAGTGGAGCAAAAGCGACGAGGGCATGGGCGAAGCCGTGGCTGTGGATCAACGGGGCCGTATTTTTGCGGCGGGCATTCACCCCGATGAAGGCGGCGGCGCCTCAGCCATGCTCAGCGTCTTGGATCAGGATGGCGCTAAACTTTGGGCCGTCAAAGAAAAAGGGCCCACGCACGGAGAGAATTCCTGGAACGACGTGGCCGTCGACGAACAAGGGCGCATTTTCGTCATCGGTCAGGTCCGCGTCCCCGGGCAGTCTCTGGATGTTTGGGTCCAGGGCTATCACCCGGACGGCAATTTGATCAGCTCTTTCGGCTACAACGGCGAAGACGATAATTATGACGCGGGCTACGCGCTCGCGTTTAACGGCGGGTTTATTTGCGGCGCCGGGTATGAAACCGTCCGCAATTTAGGCGACAACCCCTGGCTGCGCTGCTGGGATTTGAAACGCCCGGCCCTGTTGTCATCGGAAAACAAGTAAGCCACGGTTGTGATTTGATATGGTATTGACAAGACAATACTTAGCTGGTAATATCAATATATATGGAACTTAAACCCTTTACCACTAAGCTTGATAAGAAAACGATTGATGCGCTCAAAGCGCTTTCCCTGAAAACACGCATTCCGCAATCGGAATTGGTTAGAGAAGGGATCGCTTTGGTGCTGCGCCGCCATGCCGAAGACGTCATCACGCCGTATTTGCGGACCGAAGTCGAAGATTTATTGCAGGAAGACCGTAATTTACTGCGGCGTCTTTCCGACGCTTGAAATACCTTTACCCCACCCAAGTCCTTTTCCTTCATAAGCGGATTCTGGAGACTTCCCAAGGGGCTCCCGGAGTCCGGGATCAAGGACTTTTAGAATCAGCTATTTACAGGCCTCGGGCCAGTTTCGGGGGGCAGGATTTATACCCTGATTTATTTTCCAAAGCCGCCGCCCTCCTGCATTCCATCGTCAAAAACCATCCCTTCGTCGATGCCAATAAACGCACGGGGTTTGAAGCGATGCGGCTTTTTTTAAGGATCAACGGATGGGATATCAAAGCGACGGAGGAAGAAAAATTTCAATGGATTTTAAGCGTGGCTTCGGGTTCAAAGCCGGATGAGCAGAAAATATCGGTTTGGATTCAAACGCACGCCGTGCGTAGGAATAAACCCGCCTAAGGGTCCCTAAGCCGCTAAAGACTCTCGTTTCGATAAACCATTTGGCCGCGATGGAGGGTGGCGAGCACGCTTCCGTAAAGAGACCGGCCCAAGAACGGGCTGTTCCTGGATTTAGACGCGAATGAGCGAAACGTCGTTTCTCTATCGGGATAAAAAATCACGAAGTCAGCCGGTTCGCCGGGCTCGATTTTAGGCGCCGGCCTGTTCATGATCCGCGCCGGTCCCGTGGTCAATAGTTCGATGGCCGTCAGCAAAGAAATAATACCGGGCCTGACCAAATAAGTGATGGTCACCGGCAGCATGGTTTCCAAGCCGATCATGCCGAAGGGCGCGGCCAGCAATCCCTGGTTTTTCTCCCAATCCGAATGCGGCGCATGGTCCGAGGCAATGGCGTCGACGGTGCCGTCGATGATGGCCTCATGGAGCGCTTTGACATCGTCTTCGGTTCTCAACGGCGGATTGACCTTAGCCAGGGGGCCCATGTCCCGCACCGCTTCTTCGGTCAACGCGAAATGATGCGGGCAAACCTCGCAGGTGAGGCGCTTGGCCAAGCCGTTTTTTTTGGCCTTCCTGACCAATTCAACGGCTTCTTTCGTGGACAAATGCGCCAAATGTAAACGGCCCCGGCTGTTTTTTAAAACTTGAATGTCGCGAAAAACGGAAACCGCCTCGGATTCCCTGGGGATGCCGGGCACGCCCAAGCTGCGGCTGACCCGGCCCTCATGAATGGCGCCTCCTCTGATCATGCTTCCCTCTTCGCAATGGTCGATAACCAAGGAATCCATGGCGCTGGTTTCATCCAAAGCCGCACGCAAAATCTGCGCGTCCTTGACCGGCGCGCCGTCGTCGCTGAACGCGGCCGCGCCCAATTTCCTCAAACGGTATAAATCCGTGGGCTCCGCGCCCTCGCGCCCTTTGGTCACGGCCGCGATGATTTCGATATCAACCAGCTTTTCCTGAGCCTTACCCTGGGCTTCGACCAGCTTATACGTCTCTTCATTATCGATAGCCGGCTCGGTATTGGGCATCACGAACATCCGGCCCACCCCGCCTCTCACAGCGGCCTGCGCGCCGGTGGCCATGGTTTCTTTATGCTCTTGGCCAGGTTCTCTTAAATGAACATGAATGTCCCAGAGCGCAGGCGCCACCGCGGCGCCGTGCACATGAAAAACCTCGGTGCCCGGCAATGTGACGGAGGGTTTCAGCCAGCGTTTGTCGACGCGCGCGATTTTTCCGTTCTGAATCAGGATATCGGCTTCGTATTCGGTTTGAGCGGCGGGATCGATAACCTTGCCGCCGACGATTTGAAGAAGAGGGCCTTGCGCCACTAGCAGGCTTGATGGAGGCGCTTGAGAATGGCCATGCGGATAAAAACCCCGTTGGCCACTTGATCGAGCACGCAAGAATGCGGCCCGTCCGCCACCTCGCGATCGATTTCAACGCCCACGTTCATGGGGCCGGGATGAAAAATCAAAACGTCTTTTTTGCAGAACTTGACCAATCGCTCCTCGGTCAAGCCCCAAGCCTCCCGATAGGAGCCCGGGGTCATGGGCATTTTCTGCCCGTGTCGCTCCAATTGCACGCGCAGCACGTGCACCACGTCCGCCTGGGCCAGGGCCTTGTTGAGCTCCGGCACATAAGAAATACCCCAGCTTTCCAGCTCCTCTTCGGAGGGCATCAAGCTCGGCGGGCCGGAAACGATAACGTTTTTAACGCCCAGGGTTTTCAACAGCTCGATATTCGATCTCGCCACGCGTGAAAACAGAATGTCCCCCAAGAATAAAACCGTGCCGCCGGCTAATGAGCCGCGCCGCTCTAAAACCGTGAATGTGTCCAATAAAGCCTGGGTCGGATGCTCGTGGGAGCCGTCGCCCGCGTTGATGATATGGGCTTTTTTGGCCACGCGCGCGGCACGCTGCCCGGACAAGGCTTCGCCGTGGCGGATGATCAAAAAATGACAGCCCATGGCCTCCATGGTCATCACCGTGTCTTCCAACGATTCCCCCTTTTGCACGCTGGAAAACGCGATTTCAACGGTCACGGGATCCGCGCCCAAACGCTTGGCCGCGATATGAAACGACGCCCTCGTTCGGGTCGAGGGTTCGAAAAATAACAGGCCGACATGCTGCCCTTTCAAATCCTCGGACCAGGGATGGCCGGCTTTCTCCGCCGTTTTAAAGCGCCTGGCTTCGTCAAACAGCGCTTCAACCCATACTTTGGGCAATTCGGCTGAAGTCAGCAAATGCCGCGACGGCGCCGTTGATTTCGCCGCTTTTTTAACCGGGCGTTTCTCGCTAGCCAACCTTGGCGCCATCATTGGCCTCCCGATTTTCTCTTTCGAGTTTCTTTTTGTATTCATCAAGCTTCGCGGAAAGTTTTTTATCGTTGAGCGCCAAAATTTGCAACGCGCAATAAGCCGCGTTTTTCATGCCCGTATCTCCCAGCCCGCAAAAAGCCACGGGCACGCCCGCAGGCATTTGAATCAGGGACATCAGGGAATCGAGTCCGCCCAAATATTTGGCCGGAATGCCCACGCCCAAGACCGGGCGCGTGGTCAAGGACGCGGCGACCCCGGGCAAATGCGCGGCGCCGCCCGCCGCGCAGATAAAAACGTTCACGCCCGCTTTCTCGCCTTTTTTAATCACTTCGTGCAGCCAGGCCGGAGCCCGGTGAGCCGAAGCAACCCGCAACGAGCCTTTGACGCCGAATGTTTCCAGCACGCCTAAAGCCGCCTTGCCGTACTCGAGATCGGATCTAGAACCGAGGATAATGTAAACCATATCAGCTCCCTGCCTAGGCTCCTATATCCATTCGAAATTGCATGCCTTCGAACTTGATTTTAGCAACTCCGCCGTAAGCCATGCGCCGGGCCTCATCCGGCGAACGTCCCGTACCCACCACGGACAAAACCCGGCCTCCGTTGGTCAACACCTGATCGCCCTTTTTCATTGTTCCGGCATGAAAAACAAGGGCGCCTCCCGCAGCCGCGGAATCAAGGGTAATGGGCCGCCCGGTGACAGATTCCTGAGGGTATCCCTCGGACGCCATCACCACGCAAGTCGAGGCCCGGGGACGGTTTTCGAGTTCGCGCAAAAATAAATCGTGGGAAAATTTAGCCAGCATGCCCTGATGCGTGGCCTCCATCAACTCCAAATAAGGCAAATCAACCAACGGAACCAGCGCCTGGGCCTCCGGATCGCCGAAGCGCACGTTGAATTCCAAAACATAGGGGCCCTTGGGCGTCAGCATCAAGCCGAAATAAATAACCCCTTTAAAAAGAATCCCCTCTTTTTCCAACCCAATCCTGAATTGTTCGAGAATTGCTTCATTGATGCGCGGCAACAGCATGCGGTCAACGGGAACCGGCGCGATCACGCCCATGCCCCCGGTATTGGGGCCTTCATGCCCGTCTTTCAAGCGCTTGTAATCGCGGCACGGGGGCAGCAGCACATACTGCGACCCGTCGAAAAAAGCCAACAGGGACAGTTCCGGCCCCTCCAAAAATTCCTCAACCACAATGCGCCGCCCGGCATCGCCCAAACTCTGCTCTTCCATGAACGAACGCAGCGTCGCCTCAGCCGACGGCCAATCTTCGGCGATGACGCTGCCCTTGCCCGCAGCCAAGCCGTCCGCCTTGATCACCAATGGATACGGGGCTTTTTCGCAATAATCGAGCGCCGGGCCCAGTTTGTCGAACACCTTGTACGCGGCCGTGGGGATTCGGTAGCGCTGGCAAAAATTTTTGGCGAAAATTTTGGACGCCTCCAATTGCGCGGCCATGCGCCCGACTCCGAACACTTTAAATCCATACTGGGTCAAATCATCCGCCGCGCCCTCGGCCAACGGCGACTCAGGGCCGAAAATTACCATCTCAACACCCAGCTTATTGGCCAAAGACGCCCAAGAGGTATCGTCGGTTTTTTTGACATTGGTTCCCAATAATTCGGTCCCGGCATTGCCCGGAGCGAATATCAGCTGAGTCGAAGAGCTTTCCTGCTTGATTTTCCATCCGAGCGCATGCTCACGCCCTCCGGAACCCACGATTAAAACTTTCATACTTGCCGGGTATTCGTCATCCCCTCGCTTCCTCGGCCAAACTCTTTTTCACGGCTTCCTGAGCGATTCTGTAGCGCCCGCTAAAGCAGGCATGGCAAAACGAATCCTGATTTCCCCCGGCCGCAGCCAGCATACCTTCCAACGAAAGATACTTCAAGCTGTCCACTCCCAAAAATTTCTGAATCTCCTCCACCGAATGGCCGGAAGCGATTAATTCTTTACGCGTGGGCATGTCGATGCCGTAAAAACACGGCCAGGCAATGGGCGGGCTGGCCACGCGCATGTGCACTTCTTTGGCGCCGCCGATTTCCCTGATCAAGCGGATGATTTTTTTGGACGTAGTGCCGCGCACGATGGAATCATCGATGACCACCACTTTTTTCCCCTGCAGCAGGCCGCGCACCGGATTGAATTTCAAGCGCGCGGCAAAATCCCTGATGGTTTGCTTCGGCGCGATGAACGTCCGGCCGATATAGTGGCTGCGCACCAGACCGGCTTCCAAGGGCAGGCCCAGGCATTGCGCGTAGCCCAAGGCCTGAACGCTGGCGGAGTCCGGGACCGCCATCACGCAATCCGCCCCTGGCACCGGCGCTTCCTCGGCCAAGCGCCGGCCCATTTCCCGGCGGGCCCGGTAAACGTCCTGACTGAACACAACGCTGTCCGGCCGCGCAAAATACACCAGCTCAAAAACGCAGGGCAGGCTCCCGGCTTTCGACGACGCATGCTTGGGCTTTAACGCAAAACTCTGAACCTTGCCTTTTCTGGGCGCGACCAAAATTTCCCCGGCCTTCACTTCCCGCTCCACCTGGGCGCCGATTAAATCGAACGCATTGGTTTCCGACGCAAAAACATAGCCGTCGTTGAACCGGCCCATGGTCAAGGGCCGCACCCCGCCCGGATCGCGCACCGCCACCAAATAATCAGGCATCAACAACAGAAGACTATACGAGCCTTCGATGGAAGCCAAGGCGCGGTTGATGCAATAAGCCAAAAGCCTGGGCGTGACTTTTTTCCGGCGCGCGTGCACGCGCTGAATCTCCTGGACGATGGCCACCAGCAGCACCTCCGTGTCCGACTCGCTGTAAAACAAAGCGCCTTTGTGCTGCAGGGAAGCG
Organism: Elusimicrobiota bacterium; assembly: GCA_016180815.1. Taxonomy (NCBI): domain Bacteria; kingdom Pseudomonadati; phylum Elusimicrobiota; species Elusimicrobiota bacterium. Next base: position 65,281 of record JACPAN010000002.1, on the reverse strand, counting down.
CGCATCTCTTTGTACCCGGGGATATTCCCGTTATGCGCGATGGCCAATTCCCCGACCGGCGTGTTGTACGCCATCAAGGGCTGCGCGTTTCTCTCCAGCGAGCCGCCGGACGTTGAATAGCGCGTGTGCCCGACCGCAAAATCCCCGGTCAAGTCTTTCAAGATTTCGGGTTTGATGCCCTCATCCACCAAACCGGAAGCCACGGCGCGCAAGCAAGACTCACCGCCTGTGCTGACAATACCCGCCGCCTCCTGCCCCCGGTGCTGCAAAGCGTGCAGACCCAGGTAAGTCAAATAACTCGCGTCTTTATTGTGAGTAACGCCGAAAATTCCACACATTTGAATCGATTAATTAGATAGGCGCACCGCAGCCTTCAAAAACTCCAGCCCCCAGGGCTTGCCGGCTTGGCTGCCCGAGGAATCGTAATGCTGATCGCTGATCACGAAGCGTTCGGGGTGCGGCATCAGGCCGATGACATTACCCTCCCTGTTGGTAATGCCCGCAATGGCGTTTTCCGAACCATTCGGGTTCTCTTTAGAGTATCGCAAAAACACATGGCCTTCGCGGCCCAGGCGATCGAGCGTCTCGGGCGTGGCCGCCACGAAGCGGCCCTCGCCGTGCGCGATAGGCAGCTCAAATTGCGCCAAAAGCCGCCGCTTATCCGCGGGCAGTTTTTTGGCGAACACGGAATTATTTTCCAACTCAAGCCCGACCCAGCGGCACTCGAAACGGTTGGAGGCGTTATAGGTCAAGGAAACGCAAGGCGTCTCCCCCCAGGGCAGTAGGCCCATTTTCGTCAGCACTTGAAATCCGTTGCACACGCCCAACACGGGGCGGCCTTTCTCAGCAAAGCGGCGCAGATTTTGACCCAAGGCCGACTCCAGGAATAAAGCGAAGAGTTTGCCCGAGCCCAAATAATCGCCGTAAGAAAACCCGCCCGGCACAAACAACAAACCGTAATCAAAAAGAATTTGCGGGCGTTCTTGCAACTCTTTTAAATAACGGATTTCCGGCTTGGCTCCGGCCAGCTCGAGACCCCATTTCGCCTCTTGATCGCAATTAGTCCCCGGCGCTTTAACGATGAGAGCCTTGACGCTCATTCGCCTTTCCCCCTGAAAGCCTTTTCCAAATCAACGGCCGTCCATTGGCCCAATGTTCGCTTTCCCTGAACCAATTTCATCAACGGTTTCTTCGTCACGCGCCCCAAACGCTTGAAGGAGACGCTTTTCATGGCCCAATCAAACGCCTTGGCCTTGTCCGGCTCCACTTCAACTAAAAACCTGGTCGGCGATTCATCGAACAACAGAGCGGGGTTTTCCGGACAATCCGCTTCAAGGCCCAAGCCGGAATCCATCATCATCTCGGACAAAGCCACGAACACTCCCCCTTCCGAAACATCATGGCAGGAAACCGCCAATTCCTTGCCCAAAGCCCAACTCATGCTTTTGTGAATGCCGGGCGCCGTCGTTAAATCCACCTCAGGCGCGGGGCCGTTGAATTTCAAAAGCCCGGCGATCGCCGAGCCTCCCCATCGCTCCTGCGTCCGCCCGACAAGGTAAAGAAAATTCCCCGGCTTCTTCAACACAACGCTCAACGTTCGGCGCGCGTCCTTTAAAACGCCCAACGCCGTGACCAGCATGACGGTCGGGATATTGCGATTGTCGCTGGTCGTATTGTTTAAACTATCTTTGCCGGAGACGAACGGAACGCCGTAAGCCAACGCCGCATCCTTCAAAGCCTCGGACACAATCACCAATTCGCTTAAAACTTTTTTATCCGCGGTCGAGCCCGCGCAATAATTATCCAGCGCCGCGATATGGGTCAACCCGCCGCCCACCGCAACCACGTTTCGCAACGCCTCGTCGAAGGCCGCCAACGCCATGACCCGGCTGTCGATTTTGGCCAAGGCTCCGGACCAGCCCAAGCCCAAGGCCGCGCCTTTCCAGGAATCATAAAGCGGGCGAAGCACCACCGCGTCGCTGGGCGCATGCCCGCGCTTTCCGGTCAAGGGCTTGATCAAGGTGCGCCCGCCCACTTCATGATCGTATTGGCGGATGATGCGCTCTTTCGACGCGATATTGGGCGAGGACAAAATTTTGAGGCCCAATTTTTTCACATCGCGAGGCTTGACGCTTAACACACGCGGCCTCCCGGCTTTCTCAACCTTGGGCGCGCTCTCGACCGTAAAACTTCTCTTGGGCACATCGCGCAAAAACTTAATCGGCACATTGACCAGCGATTCGCCGTGATAGCCGATCTCAACGGACGGCTCGCGCGTGAATTCCCCCAAACACGCGAAATCAAATTCAAAAGCCGCCAGCAAACGCTCCGCATCCGCTTTGCGGCCCGGCGGCACGGAAATCATCATGCGCTCCTGGGATTCAGAAACCAACACCTCCCAGCCTTCCATGCCCGGCTCTTTCAGCGCCACGCCATCGAGCTTGGCGCGCACGCCCAGGCCCCCTAAATCCGCCAATTCCCAAATCGCGCAAGCGATCCCGCCCGCGCCCAAATCCGTGATGGAATTGAAGCAGTCCGCTTTGGATGCTTCGACTAAAAAATCCCAAACTTTTTTCTCCAAAATCGGATTGCCGATCTGCACCACCGAGGTGGTCAATTCATCCGTCAATTTCTGCGAAGAAAACGTGGCTCCGTGAATTCCGTCTCTGCCTGTTTTCCCGCCCAATAAATAAACCAGGTCCCCGGGCTTGGGCCCTCGTTTCTCGACGCGGTCGCGGCGGATCAAGCCCACGGTGCCGCAAAAAACCAAGGGCAGGCCCTTATACGCCTCATCCCAATAAATCAGTCCGGCCACGGTCGGGATGCCCATGCGATTGCCGTAATCGCGCACGCCCGCGGCCAGAGCATCCACCACGCGCGGCTTTCCCGGCTCAACGCAGAAAACATCGAGCGAAGCGATGGGGTGCGCGGATAATCCCGTGCCCAGCACGTCGCGGATCACCCCGCCGATACCCGTTGACGCGCCGCCGTAAGGATCAAGCGCGGAGGGATGATTATGCGTTTCCACTTTAACGGCCACGCCCCATTTTCCGTCTAAGGCAATAATCCCGGCATTATCCTTGAACGCGGACCAAACCCAGGGTCTTTTCAAGCGCCGCGTGGCCTCAAAAACAGTTTCTTTCAACAAATTTCTGTATTCTGCTGGGGACCCGCCTCTCGGCGGGCCAGCGTCCCCCGGAGCTCTGCGCAGGGGGGGTTTTTTCGCCCCATTGCCGAGTTTTTGCCCCCCGACTCTAAACTCGCCCCTTAACGTTTTATGCCGCGTGTGCTCGCTCCAGGCCTGCGCGATCATTTCCAACTCAGCCATGGACGGCGGCCTTTTTGACCGGACGAAGAAATCCACAATGACCCGCTTTTCCAAATCGGACAAAGCCAAATGCCGTTCCTTGGAGAGCCGATCCAATTCCGACATTGAAAACGTTCTTATCTTGGCGGTTATCATGAAATTTTTTCAACCGTTTCGATCAAGGGATTGTAAAGCTCTTGGACTTTCAGTAGGGCTTTGGCCGGTTTTTTAAAGCCCCGGCCAAAATGCACGCGCTCGATGCCCTCATCCAAACCCAAACGCTTAGCCGCGTACAAGGCCATGTCTCCCTCTGCGTCATACACCCCTTTTTTGAACCAAACAATCACGGATGGGCCCGCCTCAGCCCCGTCGAACGCATAATGCTCGGCCACGGGATCGGCGAACAAAAGTTCGGCCAAACCCTGCAATCGTTTTTCTTCGATGGATAGGCCGGAGGTTTCGATTTCGTAAACGCGAAAAGTTGCTGTTTTTGTTTTGGAAAAAACAAAAACGCGGGATGGCAAAGTTTTAAATATCCGGGTCGCGGCCGGCGACGGCTTTAAAGAGCTTGATGTACGTGGCCCTGGTCTCTTCGATGAGCGCGGGCGGAAGAATGGGCACAGGCGGCTTTTTGTCCCATTTCGCCGTCTTCTCCAAATAATCGCGCACCACCTGCTTGTCTAAGGCCGGCAATTCTTCTTTGCCGCCCGCGGCCTGGTATTTTTCCCAGTCGCGCCGCCACCAGAATCGCGACGAATCCGGCGTCAGGACCTCATCCGCCAGGACAATGCGCCCCTCCTCGTCTTCCCCCAGCTCGAATTTGGTGTCCACCAAAATCAAGCCCCGCTCCTCGAGATGCTCGGTCGCTGTTTTAAAAATCTGCATCACGCTGCCGTGAATATGATCCGCCTTGGCCTTGCCCAATTCTTTTTCCACGGTCCACCAGGAAACATCCTCGTCATGGCTGCCTTTTTCCATGGCCTTGGTGGTGGGCGTCAGCAAACACTCTGGCAATTGGTCCCCGCGCTTTAACCCCTCGCGCAGTTTATGATCCACCCCCGCTTTCCCTTCTTTAACGTAGGACTTCCACCCGCTGCCCGCCAAATATCCCCGAACAATGAATTCAAAGGGAAAAATTTTGACTTTTTTAACCAGCATGGCGCGTTTCGCCAATTCAACCGGAACAAGGTCCATCTCGCGGGCGGCCAGCCAGTGATTCGGCAAAACATTCTGCAATCGCTCGAACCAATATTTGGAAAGTTGGGTCAAAATTTTGCCCTTGTCCGAAACATAATCCGGCAAAATCCAATCGAAAGCGCTGATCCGGTCGGAGGCCACCAACGCCCAAGTTTTAGGATCGATTTCGTAAATATCCCGCACCTTGCCTGAATAAACCGATTGCCAATTCGGCGGAACCGAATATTTTGCTTGAGGCTTTAATGTGCTGGCCATAATCACTCCCACTCAATGGTGGCCGGCGGCTTGCTGGTGATGTCATAGACCACTCGGCTGACCTCATGCACTTCATTGACGATGCGCCGGCTCATGGCGCCCAACAAATCATGCGGCAGCTTTGACCAGTCCGCGGTCATGCCGTCGAAGGATTCCACGGCGCGGATGGCGATGACTTCCTGATAGCTTCTCATATCGCCCATCACGCCCACGGTGCGGATGCCCAAGAGCACGGGAAACACCTGCCATAAACGCTCGTAATAATTCGCGCGGCGGATTTCCTCATCAACGATGGCATCCACGCGCCGCAAAATTTCCGCGCGCCCCGGCGTCACTTCCCCGATAATGCGCACCGCAAAGCCGGGTCCCGGGAACGGATGCCGCCCCAAAATCTCCTCGCCCAAACCCAATTCGCGGCCTAATTCCCGGACCTCGTCTTTAAACAAGCTCCTGACCGGCTCCAAAAGCTTCAACTTCAAGTCCTTGGGCAATCCGCCTACGTTATGATGCGTTTTAATCACATGCGCTTTCCCGGAAACGCTTTTTCCGCTTTCGATGACATCAGGGTACAGCGTGCCCTGGGCCAAGAATAAAAGCCCTTTTTGAGACGCCGCAATTTCCTCAAAAATCCGCGCAAACAATAAGCCGATGGTTTTTCTTTTCTCCTCAGGATCGGTCACGCCTTTAAGCGCGGTGAAGAACCTGTTCTTGGCGTCCATGACCATGAGCGAATCCTCGAACAGCTTGCCGAAAATCCTTCTGATCCGGTCCGTTTCCCCTTCTTTCAACATGCCGTTGTCCACGAACACGGCCAAAATCTGCTTGCCGATGGCCTTATGAATCAGCCGGGCCACGACCGAGGAATCCACGCCGCCGGAAAGCGCGACTAAAACCTTGTACGGGCCCACGGCCTTGGTGATATCTTTGGTGGCGGCGTCGATCCAATTTTTCATCTGCCAAGTGGGCTTGGCGCCGCACACCTCGTACACAAAATTCTTGATAATCGCGCCGCCGTGCTGGGTATGGCTGACCTCCGGATGAAATTGAAGCCCGTAGAGTTTCTTGGGCGGATTGGCGATGGCCGCGTACGGCGCATTGTCCGAGGAGCCCAAAGCCACGAAGCCGAAGGGCAATTGCGACACTTCATCGCCGTGACTCATCCACACGTCGAATTTTGGTTTGACGCCGGTGAACAAACTGCCTGAACGGATCAAAGACAATTTAGCCAAGCCGAATTCTTTTTTAGGCGCGCGTTTGACTTTCCCGCCCAAAACCTTGGCCAAAACCTGATGCCCGTAGCACACGCCTAGAATCGGCACGCCCAGCATAAAAATCCCCGGATGCGGCAACGGCATGTCCTTGCCGTTGGCGCCGTGCCCGTTTGATTCCGTGGCCACGGAATCCGGGCCGCCGGATAAAATAATGCCGATGGGATGTTTCTTCCTGATCTGGTCCAACGGCGTGCTGTAGGGCAAAATTTCGCAATAAACTTTCATTTCCCGGACGCGCCGGGCTAACAACTGGGTGTACTGGGAGCCGAAATCAAGAATAACGATCATTAAACGCTGCCCACTCCCTGAATTTTTTGGATCATTTTTCCTTCCTGGCCGATTTCCGGCGCGATGATGAGCTCGGCCTGCTGGAACTCCGAAATGGTTTTGGCGCCCACATAGCCCATCGAGGTTTTGAGCGCGCCGACTAGATTCTGCGTACCGTCGTCTTTAAACGCCGGGCCGAACAAAATCTGCTCCAAACTGGCGTCCTGCCCGACTTTAATGCGCGTGCCGCGCGGCAAATACTTCGACGGCATGGCCATGCCCCAGTGATAGCCCTTGCCCGGCGCTTCCTTGGCGCGGGCGAATGTGGAGCCCAGCATCACAAAATCCGCGCCCGCCACAACCGCCTTGCAAATATCCCCGCCGGTTCTCATGCCCCCGTCCGCGATAATGGCCACATGACGCCCGGTTTTCTTCAAATACGAATCCCTGGCCGTGGCCGCGTCCACAATCGCGGTGATTTGCGGAACGCCCACGCCCAACACTTGGCGCGAGGTGCAGGCTGAGCCCGGGCCAACGCCCACTAAAATCCCGGCGCAGCCCGTATCCATCAGTTCCAACGCCGCCTGATACGTAACGCAATTGCCCAGCACAACCGGGATTCTCATGGTCTTACAGAAATCCTTCAAATTCAAATACGTGCCGTTGGTGCTCTCATGTCGATTCGTGACCACCGTGGCCTGAATGAAAAACACATCCGCGCCCGCCTTCTCCGCGACTTTGCCCCAGCGCGAGGCGTTTTGAGGGATGGTGGAAACCGCGGCCAAGCCGCCCTTGTTCTTGATTTCCTTGATTCTCTGGGCAATCAACTGCTCCTGAACGGGTTTGGCATAAATCTCCTGCATCACGCGCGTGACTTTGTCCTGAGGCGCCTTGATGATTTTGGCCAAGGCCTCTTTGGGATTTTTGTAGCGCGTCTGAACGCCGTCCAAATTCAACACGGCCAAGCCGCCCATTTTGGACATGGTCGCCACAAAATCCACGTCCGTGACCCCGTCCATGGAAGAGGCCATAAACGGAATTGCCAATTTCATTCTGCCCAAGCGCGAAGATGAATCCACGATTTCCGGATTGACGGTCAAAGCGCCGGGGACAATGGAAACCTCGTCAAAACTGTAGGAGCGCCTCGCCTCACGGTCACGTCCGATAAAAAAGCCCATTTAATTCACCTGCTTCCTAAACATTTAAAGAATACTCGACCCTGCATATTTCCCAGGGTCCCCCGATCGTTCAGGACCCTTCGGTCAAATATCTAGTCTCGAGTCTTCTAAAAAAGACTATCTAACGCTCATCGGCTCGATCGCGAACGTGCCGATGAAAGCCGGTTCCTCTTCCCGGCGCCATTCAAAGAGCCCTTTCAACCAACCGTCATTGTCCTGGGCCATGGTCTCCTGATTCAGGAGCTTGCCTTCCCACCAAAGACCCTGCCGCCCTTCGACGGCCTCGGCATGGTACCTGGCCCCGCAGTTATCGCAGCGATAGCTCAGCACGCGTCCCTCAAGCGACTCAATGGCATGCAATTTCGCCTTGCCGCACACCTTGCAGTCACAGCGCGTTGTTCTGAACATTCCCTTTCCCTCCCTTTTGGCCGGCGCGTCCCGCTTAAATTTTCGGCAGGACCACGCCTTTCTGGCCTTGATATTTGCCCTTCCGGTCCGCATAGGAGACGAAGCAGACTTCATCGGACTCCAGGAACAGAAGCTGCGCAATCCCCTCATTCGCGTAGATTTTGGCCGGTAAGGGCGTCGTGTTCGAGATCTCAATGGTCAAATGCCCTTCCCATTCGCTCTCCAAGGGCGTCACGTTAACCACAATGCCGCAGCGCGCATAGGTCGACTTGCCCATGCAGATCGCGGTTATCTTCCTCGGAATCCGAAAATACTCGACCGAACGCGCCAAGGCAAACGAATTCGGCGGAATAATGCAATGGGGTCCATTCTGCCTGACAAAGGACTTCTCATCGAAGTTCTTGGGATCCACCACGGTGGTATAGAGATTCGTGAAGACCAGGAACTCATCCGCAACGCGTATGTCATAGCCATAGCTTGAAGCGCCGTAAGAGATATTGCCGCTTCTGACCAATTTCTCCTCAAACGGCTCGATCATGCCCTGCTCCAGGGCCGCTTGCTTAATCCACTTATCCGACTTAATCATGAAATCCCCCTTTAAATTAACTGCACTCCGAATACCCGCACTCGTGGCAGGTCGGCCCCTTGCACCCCGATTGATAGGAAACATTCGGGGAGAAACATTTGGGGCAGTACACGGCCTTGGACACTTCCCATAACTCCAATCCTTCTTCCCCGCCGTTAACCGGGGGCACATTGCCCTTGGGCTGGGGCCTGGGCGCGGGCTTGGTGGCTCCGTTCATCCCATTGCCGCCCGTTCCCGCGTTCATTTTCTCGATTTTCTTCAAATGCGCCTTCAAGGCCACGGCCACGGCATGCGGAATCGAATCGATGCGATTGTCCCCGATGCCGAAGGGCCGGTCGCCCTTGACCGAGTTCAAGTGCTTCAAAATGCGCACCGGGTCCCCGCCCGCCTCAAGGTACTTGGACAACAGAATGCCCATAATCGAGGTCAAGCCGCTGATCTCCGTGCCCAAAGGCGGCAGGTTGGTGAACACCTGAAACGGCCCGTTCTCATCGTAATCGATGTGCACGTGCAATGTCCCGTAACCGGTTTTCACCACGTAGTATTCGCTGGACACCCCGAAGGGCGCGTCCCGGCGCTGAGCCTCTGTTCTCTTCTTGGCGTCCAAAGGATTCAGGTTTAAGACCTGATCCGCTTTGCACCCGTCCCGGTAAATGGTGATGCCTTTGCAGCCCAACTCATACGCCTTCAAATACGCGGAGCGGATGTCTTCCACGGTGGCGGAATTGGGCATGTTCACGGTTTTGGATACTCCGTCATCCGTGAACTCCTGGTACGCGGCCTGCATTTTGACATGGTATTCCGGGTTCACGTCATGCGCGGTCGCGAACACCGCCTGGATTTCCGCCGGAATCTCAGGAATGCCGCGAACCGATTTATGATTTCCGTCGATTTTCCTAAACAGCTCGTCTTTGGAAAGCCCGAAGTAATCGTTTTCCCTGGCCACTTGCGCGAACAAGGGGTTGACCTCGACAAACACATCGTTATTGTCCGGGTTCATGCCCTTTCTGATGGCATCCAAGGCCTTGGCGTTGTAGCGCGTGTACGCCACCGCAAAAAACGGCTCGATGCCCCCGCCTTGAAGCCCGGCCGCAATGCCGATGGTGCCGGTCGGCGCGATGGTGGTGCGCACGCAATTTCTGGCGACTTCCTCTTTGCCCCGGTACGTCGGCGCCTGAGGATTGTAAACGGATTCGGCCCATAGCTGGAACGCGCCGCGCTCTTTGGCGATTTCCTCGCTCGCTTCCAAGGACTTTTTATTGATGAATCCCATGACTTCGCGCGCGGTTTCCACGGCTTCCTCGGAATCATAAGGGATGCCGAGCCCGACCAGCATCTCGGCCCAGCCCATCACGCCCAAGCCGATGCGCCGCAGAGTCTTGGCCATTTCCTCGATTTCCGGCAAAGGATAATTGTTGACCTCGATCACATCATCCAGGAACCGGATCGAGAGCTTGACCGCTTTCTCCAATCGGTCCCAATCGATTTCCCCGCGCATCGCGGGCCCCTTGACGAAACGGGCCAAAGAGATGGAGCCCAAGTTGCACGGCTCCCACGGAAAAAGCGGTTTTTCTCCACAATTTCCTGCGACAAATCCGTTGGCGATCAACGAATGCGTCTCCTCTTCCGTCGTACAAAACACATCACGAGTTCCCGCAGGCTCGATATTTTTGACCGAGGTGATATAAGTCTCGGCATGCGCGCCTTTGGTCAAACTCTTCTCCCACAGTTCGGCCTTGCGCTGCTTCGCCGGCAAGAGAAAACCGATTTGGCGCAAAAACTTCGCGCGATTTTCCCTGGTAATCACCAGCTCATATTGATCGGCAAAGTGATAGAGCTTCGGCTTGCGATCGGAGCCGGGCATCATTTTTGCGCCGGCCTTGCGGCGCAGATAGAGTTGCGAAACAATCCCTTCGTTCAACAACAAGACTTGAACCTCTTGAAGCAGTTTTTTGGAGCTATTGGCCAACCGGATGGAACCGTAGTGAATTTTCTTTGAAATATTCACCGTCCCGTCCGCGCTGAACAACGCCCTCAGAAAACCCAATACCGCTTCTCGCGGCGCACTCCACAGAGCCGACGGCACAGTTTTGTTCAAACCATCAGCGTCCGAGAGGCCCAGGCTTTTCAAGAAGTAGTAGAGGGCTGATTTGTAAAAAACCGTGATCGCTCCGGTTTGCCACTCGGTCACATTGCCGTCTAAACCCACCCACTCTTTGACCATCTTTTGAAATTTGGGCGCGAGGATTTTTTTCTCGTCGTTGCCGAACATCAAGCCGATGGTGTAATTGGGAACATTGCGGCCCTTGGGTTTTTCCGCGCTCACATAACCGTCGCCCGTCACCCAGCCCAAAAACTCGCCCAATTCCCGTGACCATTGTTTAGGCAAGCGGCATTCCCCGCGATTGATGCGCGCCCTGAGCTTATCTTCCGCAGTGAACGGCGGCAGGGTATTATTCTCGCTCCAAACGCCCCGGCCCGACTGAATCAAGATTTCATCACCGGGCTTCAAGTCCTTCATGGCCTTGCGCCCGGACGGGGTGAAGAATTTGTGATCTTCCGTGGCCGTCACCTCGTAACCGTGGCTGGTCACTATCTTAAACACAGGCCAATTTTTCCTGGTTTTGTAAACAGGCACGGCTTTGCGTAAAGTGATTCCGGTTTTGGCGCGCACTTTGACCGCAACCGAGCCGCCGGAGGAAGTCCCATCGATCGAAGAAACCCGGTTATCCGTGGCCACGGAAATCGGGTCCTGCTCGATATGAAGCTCCTCGAACGTCAACAAGCCCTTGTCGGTCGCCAGGCGCATATCCCCGGCAAAGCACGGGTTCGTGCTTTCAATGGTGTACTTATGCGGCACGGGATTGGACGCGGATTCATTGGTCCGGTCGATGATGAAAAGCCCGGGGTCCCCGGTTTTCCAGGCGTTTTCCACGATCAAGTCGAAAATCTCCCTGGCCCGGATTTTTTTAATCGGCTCTTTGGAGCGCGGGTTCAACTGGTCGATTTCCTTGTCATTGACCACCGCGTCGAAGAACGTTTTATCCACGGCCACGGACACGTTGAAATTCTCCATCACCTTGGGCGTGTTCTTCATGGTGATGAACTCTTTAATCTCCGGGTGCCAGTAGGGCAAAATACCCATATTCGCGCCCCGGCGCGTGCCGCCTTGCTTGACCACGTCCGTCATCTTGTCGAAGAGCTGCATGAAGGAAATGGAGCCGCTGGCAATGCCCTTGGTTGATTTGACCGTGTCCCCGGCCGGGCGAAGCCTGCCGAAGGAAAACCCGGTGCCCCCGCCTGATTTTTGAATGAGCGCCTGGGCCTGCAAGGCATAGGTGATGCCCTCCATGGAATCCGGCACAGGCAAAACATAGCAGGCGGACAACTGTTGAAGCTCCCGCCCGGCGTTCATCAAGGTCGGCGAATTGGGCAAAAACTCAAATTTGGCCATCAAATCGTAGAAGCGGTCCTCCCACTCCGTGACCAGTTCTTTGGCCTCCGGCACCTCGTTGTAAATTTTGTAGAGATTGGCCATGAACTTGACGAAGTTTTTATCCCGCTCATTGGCCTGATGCATCCCGGCGTGAAACATCCAGGTTTTGGTCTTGGGCAAACCGGGTTTGGTCTCGGTCTCTACAACGCGGCAAGCCACGCCTTCCAGCGCGCCCCATTGCTCGAAACGGGGGTGATGAAACAGCTCGGCTAAGGCCAAATTGCGGGCAATGCCTCTCAACCATTCCTCAACGCTTTTGGAATCCCTTAAATACTTGTCCCGGATGACTTTCAATTGATTTTCCGTCAAAGCAATGCCTTCGCTCTGCTCCTGACGTTTTTTGAAATTAATTCGACTCATAACCGCCGTCCCCCACCCATTCTCGTTATTCTTCACGCTCGCCGCGCCGTTTCCCCCGTTCAACTCTGTTTGCATCCCCGCCTCCCGTCTCAGCTTGAATATTTTCGCCGGCCGCCCCTGCGCCCGTCGCAGGCGCCGGAGCCGGCGCCTCAGGGACTTGGCCCTGGGCTCCGTTCGCTTCTTCGAGAGCAGATTCACCAGCAGCATGATCAGGAACAGCCTGGCGCCCCCGCCGCGACGGGGAACGCTCGGGATGCGCCTTCTTCTCGGCATCGGAAGGCCTCCCATCAGACCGGCTTCTCAACAACGTGGCCAGCTCAATGAAGTCATCCACGGACTTAAAACCTTTGTGCACCGAGGCGAACCTAAGATACGATACCGGGTCGAGTTTCTCTAATTTCTCCAGAACCATCTCCCCGATAATCTTGCTCGGCACTTCCATCACATAATTGGAGATGGCGTATTCCACCTCAGCGACGATTTTCTCGATGGTATCAATGGAAATCGGGCGCTTTTCGCAGGCCTTGATCAGGCCCTCGCGCAATTTCGTGGTATCAAAGGGCTCCCGGGTGCCGTTGGACTTAATGACCATCAACGGCAAGGGCTCCAGCCGCTCATAAGTCGAAAACCGCTTCCTGCAGACAAAACACTCCCGACGGCGCCGGATAACCTTGTTTTCTTCCCCGGCCCTAGAATCAATAACCTTGCTGTCAGGACCACTACAATATGGACATCTCATCGTTTTTGAACCACTATATCTAGCACAGTTTAAGTATAGGGTGAGTTCCTGATTTTGTCAAGACCCAATATTTTGTGGGACCCAGGCCCCCCTCCCCTACAGATGGTTGTAGCCGTTCTCCGTCGGAGAACCCCCAAAACCACAACCTATTGTGGTTCCATTATACCATCAACTACCAGGATTTGTCTAGTTTTGGAAAAGTGAATTAAAAAGATTAAGGCAAATCAAATCCAATTTGTCTTTTTTGAGATGTTTGGTGAAATGAAAAATATGTCAAAATTGCATCTAGCTTATGCATCAAGACGCTTTTTTCACACCACAACCCTGGGCTATAGCTAACGTCACCATTAAAACTACTTGAAGAAACGGATCTGTACAAATCACTCGACAGTATCTTGAATTCGGATAAATCAGCCCCTATCACCTTTTCTATCTTTTCAATAGCTGCATTGTACTGACTGACCCATCGCTCCTCAACCTCGAACGCATTAGGAATATTATTTTTCAAAGAGCTAAGGAGTGAGTAACTTCTTGCTATTTCATCTGGATTCATAGTTCGACTGCCTCCGTTGGTATAAGATGATCAACTTAATAATTATAAGGTATCGTTCAGGGCACATCTAAAAACTGGCGGGAAGGAGACCGCTCTTATTCAGTCTTCAACTTTGTTTGCAACTGCGACGCCCAGACGGTGAGTACCGAGACGCGCCCGTTCACTAACCCATCTAGTAATCGCGCTAGAAGCTAGTTCAATTAGCTGTTCAACGGTGGCAAAACGCTGCCCATAAAAGTATCCGTTTTCGAAATCGCCGACTCGACTCAAAAAATCCTCGGCTTCTTTTTCTCTCTCACCGGATGACAACTTTTTTACAAAAACTAATATTTTTTTTGGATCATGTTTCTTGGCAATCTGAAATTCAAATTCCGTGACAGAAACATTTGTTCCAGCCACCTTAAAACCGTATCGTTCGCCAATGATCAAACATAGGATGTCGCATTCTTCTGCCATCTTCCGGCATACTCCCTTAGAAGGACTTGCTTCGGGAGCCATTTTTTCCGAACGCAATCGAATAAAATTCATACTTTCAATTACAGCATCAAGGGCATCACGTTCGGGAGACAAGTCTTTTACCGTTGAGCTAATCATAATTTTCAAAGCATCTGAAGGAGGTGTTTTTGCCAATTTTTTCCCATTAGTAAGAACGGTCAACGGACTCAATAAAGACGATTGAGCCGCCGCTATCAATTCTTCATTGAATGTTAAGTCGCTTTTGTAGGGTTCGCGACTTGGCACATTCTTATAAATACCGCTATCTAAAATATCACGAACTTCTCTTCGATAGGGTCCCAGCATTTCCTCCGTAGCGCCCTTTTCCTCCAAATCTGCAATCTCTTCATTCAAATTCTTGAATTTGAACTCATAGGTTGATCTGATTATTCCAAGAGCTTCCCCACCATAGGCCAATGGTCTTTCTTGCTGAGCATGTTTTATGCACCAATCAACATACCCAATCTCATCCAACAATTCCTTGTCTAATTGAACCTTGTAACCAAATCGATTCCGAATTTTTCGTTTCTCACCTTCTAGATACGCCCGGTACTCAGTCAAAACTTCAATCAGCCATTGAATTCCAGCTTCATCAATAAAATTAACCACAACTCTTGAATTGCCATCTCCGGATCGCATCTGAACTTTTCTCCTATTTACTGGCCTACCAATGAATCTTTTTTCGTGTTCTTCACGGACCTTACTCTTTTCTCAATTATCGATTTTGCTAGACAAACGATTTCCTAAAAACCTTGGGATACGACTATCCTGCTTTTGAGATAAATTTTTCTGTGGCACGCTTTTCTCAGTTGGATCGCGAGGATATTCGCTCGCGCGGCTAAGCCCAATGGGTTCAACATCTTCTTCATCCTTCTCCTCGGACAGCTCTCGATCAACGCCAAACAAACGACGAATTGAGGAATAGCCTGAAAACGAGAAAGTCAAAAAACACACAGCAAAAACAATAACAACGTGAATCGATTTTCTCATGGCTATTTCGTCTTTTCCCCGGCGAGGATTAATACCGCCACGAAGGGAATCGTTGACGGTGATTATAGAAAGATTCCGGCGATTTTCGTATTAATTCAAGAAAATGAAACGAAAAAAATCGCTCGCCGTTTTTTTTCAGGAGTTGGGCCGGTTCGCTGACGGCGGTGACGATTTTTGCAAGAGCTTAACCCCTCTGGCTTTTAATGCAAATATTTTTTGGTTTGGCGGCGTATTTTTTTGGTGCCGGTTGTCCAGACAAGGCGATTGGCTCTGGTGAGCCAAATCAGAACCTGTTCCGGGGTGGCGCAAAGGCCGGCTTTTAAATCCTCATCTTGAATATCATAAAGAAAAAATTTCGGAGGCTGCTTTTTCATTCTTTGCTTTTCCTGCAAGACAACCGTTTTAAAACCTCTATATCCGCCTTGTCCACAGGCCTTGCGGCCAGCTTCTTTAAGGTTACCAGATCATCTAAGGCCGTCAAGGAGATGGTGACGCCTCGGTTCCGGGCGGCCTGTCTTTTGAGAAACTGTTCGCTTGCCCATGAGCGTGTTTATTGTATCAACATCCTCTTACGAACCAATGCAACCGCAGAAGGACACTGCTTCCGGCGGTTATCGCGTTCATCGCCGTTTTTTTTCAGGGAGATCACCCTCGCGGCCTTTACGCCGCCGGGCGAGACGCGCCTGTTCCTGCAGCTTATGCACGTCAAGCCGGTCTTGCTCGCGGTTGACGGCTTTTTTGTTCACAAGCAAACATTCGAGGGAAATATACGGCGCCGGATGGCTTTCGTATTGCCCCCGAACACGCGTCCGCCAAACGGCTTCCGTGTCAACCGCCGTGATTTTGCACATCAAATCAACCCGGTTGGGAGGAACCCCCAGTTGGACGACGTACTCCGGAGTGAAGTCGGCCTCTTTAAGACCCAGGGAACCGAACCCAAAATCTTTAAGCGCGGCCACCACCCTTGGGACGTTCTCCGGCGTGTGCCGAATCAGGATGTCAAAGTCTTTTGTGCCGCGCACGTACCCGTGAAACGCCACGGCATGCGCCCCGACAATCACGAACTCCGCTTTGTTTTTATTGAGAGCAGCCACCAGATCGGCGAAATCATTCCGCTCGGTTTTGGGCATCAGACCTCCGTAGGATTCGGGCTACTTTCTCAATTCTTCGTGATTGGCTCGCGGCGTGCCCAAGGCCCCATAAGCGAACCCGCAAGGCATCAACGTCGGCGACGCGCTTGCCGGGAGGCATAGATAGCATTCCCAATAACATCTCCTGATCGCTCTTTTCAAAAGCTTCAGCCGCCGGCCTAATCCGGAGCACCTGCGCGATTTTATTAATGCCGGCCGGTTGATCGAATTTAATGCCGAGCTCACTCAAACGCCGCCGCGCCAGGCCCCGCGGCTTGGCCCTGTTCTCAAGCCAGCGCCAAAGGGTCGTTTCCGCGATGCCGATGGCGATCGCGGCCTTGGCGCGGCCGCCGGATTCGCGCACGAATTCTTCGAGGTTTTTCATCTGTTCTTAGTATTAGGATAGTGCATATGCATTGTATTTGCAATATTAAAATTTGACGAAGACGGGGGCGTTAGCTGATTCGCTCGGATCCTTAAAGCGTAATGTGACGAGCAGGGTCCAGCCGCTCTCTGATCCACATTTTGATGATCGCCTGGCGGGAAACATTGAGTTTGACGGCCTCGCGATCCAGCATGTCGACCATCCAAGCGGGAAAATCGACGTTGACCCGTTGGACGACCGTGGCCTCTTTCAAATCCAAAAATTTAGAGACATCCTCCCCGCGGCCAAATTTCTCGTCAAATTCCGCAGCGGCAATCCTCTTCTTAGTCTTCCTGGCCGTGGACTTTGTTTTCATAAATTCTCTCCAGTCGGCGATCCGCCCTATGGCAACTGATCAGCCTGATCGCTTCAACCCTTCTTGTAAAGATGGCGGCATAACACTTGCCGCCCACCTTAGCGAGGATCAAGAAGCGGCTCTCGCCGATAACGTTCTTGGCCGGGATCATAACGTGCGTGACATCCCACAGCCCTTGGGCCCACTTAAGATCGACCCCGTGGCGTTCCTTATTAAGCTAACTTTTTTTGGGGTCGAACTCGAAGCGTTCCATCTACCAATAGTATAACAGTTATACCTAATGGCTTCCAGGGGCTCATGTTTTCGCTTCCGGTTTGGGCTTGATGTTTTTAATGACGATTTTTTCGTCGGCGCCCCAGGAAACATTGGCTGAAATTCCCTCCAAAAATCCCCCGGCCCTGACCGGATCGCCGGGTTTGGGGTCCTGGGCCGCCGGGGGGAACGGAAACCATGCCCTCAACGGGCTTGTCAAAACGCACGATGGTCAGGTCTTTGTCCGGGTCACGGGCTGATCTCTGGTAATGGAGGCCACGCCCCAGGCATTGACGGGCCATTGACCGGCGGCTAGGGTGGCGGGAAAGATTTGGCTATTGGCCCTGCTCATGGATAAAAGGAGCAAGAGGGCGGGCAAAAGGAAATTTTTTTGACGGGAAAGATTTTAACACGCCGGGGGTATTGCAACTTCAGAATAATTCTATTCGATGTTAAAGTCGCTTAAGAAAACGTCGGACGTCGTCATGGTTGCCGGCCAGAACAAACTCAATTAAATCAGTCCTCCAGCGATAAAGAATCCTCGTCTTAATCCCAGCCCTAGCTTCCCAAAAATCTCCTCGCAAATGGACCAATCCCAAGCCAGGAGTCTTCTCGCCGGTGGTATAAAAATCAATAACTTTTCCCGTGGTACTTTTGGCTCGCTCTCGTTCTTGGAAATCAAGAGTCTTAAGAGACCGGCCGAAGGCAGGCTTATATTCGATGCGCACGAAGGGATTCTATTAAAGGTTCTTGAGGTGTTCTCTGGCGGCTTTGGCTGATTGAAAGGATTTTCCCTTTTGAGCGGTCAGCTTTTCAATTTTGGCCCATTCCGAAGCGGTGTAGGGAGAGGTCTTTTTCTCTTTGACCTCGACCCCCACAATGCGAACCTTGCCATTTTTTTCAATATGAAAAGCCACCATGTCTGGCCCCTTATTGAGTCGAAGCACGGTCCGAATAGCTTTGGGCAGCGTCACCTGCCCCTTTTTAGTAATTGGCGCTACTAGCAAATTAGACATATTTAACCTCTATTCCCTACTTCTGTACTTCCACTCTTTTAGTATAGCAGCTACTGGGTTATCCTGCCACGGGGTTCATGTTTTTGCTTCCGGCGGTTATCGTGTTAATCGCCGGTTTTCTTCAGGACTTGGGCCGGGTCGCTGAGGGCGCCGGTGGCGAAAGTTTACGAAAGGTGGAGTTTGCCGGGTTTGTTGGGCAAGGGCCCCGCGCCCAGCAGGTCGGAAGTGGCGCCGGTTTTGGGGATGACGATTTGGGAAGCGGCGCGGCGGCGCATTTCCTGGAGCTCCTTCATGGCCTCGGCGAATCCTTTTTGCAGAGCCTCGCCATAGGCGGCCACGGCGACGGCGAGATCATTGGCCGGAATCTCAAAGGTCAAAGGCAGGGATCCGGCCGGGGTCAACAAGGCCGCCTCTCCGATAAAAACGGTTTTGCGGGTGGGGTCAGGGGAGCCGTCGGCCTTGACCGGGGTTAAGCGGCGGATGGTCCCCGCGGCGCGGTCGGAAAACGTCTCCTCGCGCCAAAGGTTGGCGGCGTCCATTTTAACGTCCGGCATTTTTCCCATCACGGGGATATTTTACCTCATCAGCCCACAGGGTCTAACATTTGATCAAACCCTTCCGGCATCAATTCGTTTATCCCGCTTGGTTTAAATTGATCGAGCGGAAATGGCGCGAACGATGGGTGTCAGGGAGTTATAAACAAAAGATCACCGGAACGCGCTGATCAGACACACGACCGGCAGAATAAAAATAAAAAGAACTTTCAGGATATAGGTTCCGGAGGGGTCTTTCATTTACGGCTGCGGGATTTAGCCAGCAGGCGCAGGATTTCCAAATAAAGCCAAACAAGAGTTACCATCAGGCCGAAGGCGCCGTACCATTCCATGTATTTGGGCGCCCCGGATTCCGCCCCCTTCTCGATGAAATCGAAATCAAGCACCAGATTCAGCGCGGCGATGGCCACCACGAAAAGGCTGAATCCAATGCCGATGATTCCGCTGCCGTGGATATAAGGGATTTCGATGCCGAAAAAACCCAAGATAAATCCGGCCAGATAAACCAGGGCCACGGCGCCCGTGGCCGCGACAATGCCCAGCTTGAAATTCTCCGTGGCCTTGATTAGCCCGGATTTATAAGCCATCAGCAGGCAAAACAAAGTGCCGAAGGTCAGGCACACGGCTTGCATAACGATGCCGGGGAACCGGGCTTCGGTGACCGCGGAAATTCCCCCCAGGACCAAGCCTTCCAGCAAAGCGTAGATCGGGGAGGTGATGCCGGCCAAGCGTTGATTGAAGATGGTGATGAGGGCCATGACAAAGCCCCCGATCGCGCCGGTCCACAGATAGGGAGTGACGGCGGCCAAACTTTTGGTGTCGGTGTAAATATTCCAGGTGTAAACCGCGGAAATCGAAACTAGCCCCAGAAGCACCGCGGTTTTATTGACGCATCCGTCCACGGTCATGACATCGGTTCGCTGCACCGTTTCAAAGCCGGTGAAGGTTTTGTCGCTGAGCGCGGGATTGGCGGATCGCATACTCCAAGTATTAGTCTTGACCGCGGTTATTGCAATGGTTGTTTTTGGTCCGGGCCGGTTAAAATAGAGCCATGGCGGTTGAAGTTCGGGTGGCTTCGCCTAAGGATGCTGCGGATTTGGCGCGGGTGAACCGGCGATCCATTTTGGAAATCTGCGCCAAGGACTATCCCGGGGTGGATTTGAGCGCATGGGTCGAGAATAAAACGCCTGAAAATTTCCGCAAATGGGAGGGCGATAGCGATAAAACCGTGGTCACGGGCTTGCTGGACGGAAAAATTCACGGGGTGGGTCTGTTAAAACATGACGGCTGGATCAAGCTCTGTTATGTGTCCCCGGAGGCTTTGGGCAAAGGGCTGGGCAAGGCGATTCTTCAATTCATGGAAACCGAAGCCAAAACAAAAGGCATAAAAACCATCAAGCTTGAATCTACCATCACGGCCAAGGATTTTTATTTAAGAAACGGGTACAAGCAGGGGCCAAAAGAATCATGTTCGGCTTGCCCTGGCATCAAGGCTTTTCCCATGGAAAAAACTCTAACGAAGGAACCGGGCCAAAATCCAGGCCGTGGGAATGGTCAATGATCGGATGGGTTCCTGTTCCCGGCGCGGGGAGTTGGTAAAATAACCGTTGTCATGAAAATAACCGGTTTAACCGTCATTTCAGCGGCGCTGATATTCGGCGCTTTGGCCGGGGCGAGCGACGCCAAAAGTCCGGATTCAGCCGCCGGGCAAGCGCAAAAGGCTTTTGAACCGGCGGCTGCCAAAAGCCGCAGCGTCCGGCCTCAGGCCGGTCAAACGAATGTCCCGAACCCGGCCGACGCCTTAAACAGAAAAAAAGTGGGCCTGGCCGCGCGATTCATCCGGATTCCGGCCGGAGAATTTCAAATGGGCAGCCCGGCCAACGAAGAAGGCCGGGGGCCCAATGAAACCCGGCATCCGGTCCGGCTCAGCGCGGATTTTGAGATGCAGGCCACGGAAGTGACGCAGATTCAATATTTCCTGGCCACGGGGAAAAATCCCTCAGGGTTCAGGCAAAGAAATGATTGCGATAGCGGCGGCTTCAGGGCCTTGTACGGCGTCGCTTTATGCGCGCATCAGCCCGTGGAAACGGTTTCCTGGGATGAAGCGCAGGAATTCATCAACGCGCTCAACAACAGCCAAAGCCGATACACCTACCGGCTGCCCACCGAAGCCGAGTGGGAATACGCGGCGCGCGCCCAGCGGCCCGCGCATTTTCCCTATTCGTTCGGGTTCAACGAAACCGATTTGCTCGACCGCCACGCCTGGCATGAATACAATGCCGGGGGCCGGACCCACTCCGTCATCTCCAAAAGAGCCAACCCCTTTCGCCTCTACGGCATGCACGGCCATGTTTGGGAATGGACCCAGGATTTTTATGACGCCAATTACGGCTTGACGGATTTTGAAGCCGTCGCCGCCGATCCCACGGGCCCCGCCGCCGGACGCACGCGGGTGATCCGCGGCGGCGCCTGGAACACGCCGGCCGGCTCCCTGCGCTCGGCCGGCCGCCTCGAAAGCGAGCCCGGCTACAAAGGCAACGACACGGGCTTTCGCCTGGTTAGAGCGCCGCGCTAAATCAGGCCGCAAAAAGTCCGGTTAAAATCGGATTTTATATAGTCAAGCCACTTTGAAATTTCCCCATCTGTATTGCGGCCTGTTCCTCACCAGCCTGAGCACATTGATGCTCGAAATTCTTTGGACCCGGCTGTTCAGCGTTTCAACCTGGTACTACTTCGCCTTTTTCGCGATCTCGGTCACCATGTTCGGGCTGACCGCGGGCGCGATCGCGGTATTTTTATGGGGCCATCATTTCCAGGAAGCGAATCTGTCCAAGCGCATGGCCGGCTTGGCCATGGTGATGGGCCTGGCCGTTGACCTGGCGCTTCTGACTTACCTGTCCATTCCCTTCCACCCGCGCTTAAGCGGGGTGGGCATTTTCTCCACCTTGCTCATTTATCTGGCCATCGCGGCCCCGTTTTTCATCAGCGGCATCATCATCTGCCTTTGCCTGACGCGTTTTCCAGGCAAACTCAATACGCTCTACGGCGCGGATTTAGCGGGCGCGGCCTTGGGCGCGTTTCTGGTTTTTCCCGTGCTCAATAATTTGGACGGGCCCACCGCTGTTTTTTTAGCCGGAGCCTTGGCCGCTGCGGCGGGCATTTGCTTCGCTAAAGCCGCGGGCAGCCGACTTCATTACCGGCGCTCGGCGACCGCGTTTTTTCTGCTGACGCTGGTCATGATGGGCAATTTGTTTTACCGTCCGGTGAGGGTGGAATGGGTTAAAAACAGGCATTCCCAACCCATGGAGGAAGCCTGGAACGCGTTTTCCCGGATCGCGGTCGTGGGCTTTCGATGGACGGAGCAGCCGTATAACTGGGGCATCAGCAACGCCTATCGCGCCAAAGAGCCCATCGGCGAAATTGAAATCGATATCGATGGGGTTTCCGGCACGGTGATGACGAAGAACGACGGCCGGTTGGAGGCCCTGGAGCATCTGAAATACGATGTCACGGCCATCGCGCATCACGTGCGCAAAAATACCGACGTGTTCGTCATCGGCGTGGGCGGCGGACGCGATATCCTGACCGCCAAGGTATTCGGCCAGGCCTCCGTCACCGGCGCGGAAATCAACGATAAAATTTTGAAATTCGTCAACGGCGAATACGGAGATTTCACCGGACACCTGGACCGGATGCCCGGCGTCACCGTCATCAACGACGACGCCAGAAGCGTTTTGGCCGGAACAAAAAAAACCTTCGGCATTATTCAGGCGTCCTGCATCGCCACATGGTCCGCGACATCGGCCGGGGCCTTCACCTTGGCGGAAAACAGCTTGTACACGGTGGAAGCGTGGAAAATATTCTGGGACCGGTTAAACCCGGACGGCATTTTGTCCTTCAACCGATGGTATGAACCCGGGTATCCGGCCCAGTTGCTGCGGCTCGCGGCTTTGGCCGGGGCCACGCTTAAAAAAGAGGGCGTCAGGAATCCTCAGGCGCATGTGGCCGTGATTAAAAGCATGGGAACCCGGACCCAGCCGCCCGCGGGAACCATTTTGGTTTCCAAGCGGCCGTTCGATAAAGAGGACTTGCGCAATCTGCGCGCAGCGGCCAAAAAACTGGAATTTGAAATCGTGCAGGAGCCGGAACTCGCGAAAACCGAGCTGTTTCGCGACATGATGGCCAATGCGGACAACCCCGCGTATTACGAAAGCCTGCCGCTGGATTTATCGCCACCCACGGACAACCGCCCCTATTTTTTCCAAATGCTCAGGCTCAAAGATGTGTTCGGCAACTGGCGGGACCGCTTCGTGGAGCAGGCGTTTAATTTTGAGGCGGCCTTGATGCTGGTGGTGCTGCTGGGCTTGAGCGTTCTTTTGGGCTCGGCTCTGATTGCGGCGCCGCTTCTGCTTCGGTCCAAGACAACCCCCCTTTCTTTTTCCGAAGGCTGGCCGCCCTTGGTTTTTTTCGCCTCCATCGGGTTCGGCTATATCCTCATTGAAACCGCCCAGCTTCAGCGCCTGGTGATTTTTCTGGGGCATCCGGTGTACAGCACCACGGTCGTGCTTTTTGCCCTGCTCTTGGCCAGCGGCCTGGGCGCGATGGTTTGGAAAAAAATATCCGTTCTTCCCGCCATAATTCTTGTGACGCTGGTGGCCCTGACGATCGGCGTTCAGCCGGCTGCGCTGCGGAGCTTCGAACACATGGGCGTGGCCGCGCGAATCCTGGCGGCCCTGGGATTTCTGATCCCCCTGGGCTTTGTGATGGGCATGCTGTTTCCCACCGGCATGAAGCTGGCCTTGGCCCGCTGGCCGGCGCATGCGCCCTGGTTCTGGGCGATCAACGGCGCGGGCTCCGTCATCGCCTCGGTGTTAAGCGTTTGCCTGGCGATGGGATGGGGCTTTGACGCAGCCATGAAGGCCGGGGGCCTCTGCTATATCCTCGCGGGCGCCGCGCTTCATTTCATGCGCAAGCAGCCGGTCCCGAATTAAACCCAACCCTTGCATTCGCCGCTTTCATGGGGTAAAGAATAAGGAACGAACATGTCCGACTTGCTTGATCGTAAACTTTGGGTCATCCAGCAGAAAAAACATTGGGGCGAAATTTTGGTCGGCTGGGAAACAAAAAACAAATACGCGATTCATGCCGAAGACGGCCGTGAATTAGGCTACATCGTTGAGGAGGG
This sequence comes from Elusimicrobiota bacterium, assembly GCA_016180815.1. Lineage (NCBI taxonomy): Bacteria > Pseudomonadati > Elusimicrobiota > Elusimicrobiota bacterium. Next base: position 41,302 of record JACPAN010000002.1, on the reverse strand, counting down.
TTCGGGCGTTCTTCAATTTTTAAAGAGGCTTATTTTAAGAGGCCACCGCCCTTTCACCGCCCTGGTCCTTGATCTCGAAAAAAAACCTATTTTAAAAATCCGCCGGCCATGGTTCTGGTTTTTCTCCTCAACCTATGTCGACGACGGCAACGCCACGGCGCTGGGCGCCGTTCACCGGCGTTTCAGGCTGTTGAGCCGCAGGTACGATATTAAAAATGAATCCGGCGGTCTTCTTGGGCATGTCCATGCCGGATTCTTTAGGATTTGGAAATTCGATCTTCTGGACGCCTCGGAAAAGGCGATGGGGACCATCACCAAAAAATGGGGCGGAATCCTTAAGGAAGCGTTCACGGATGCGGATCGTTTTGCCGTCGTCCTTGACGGCAACGCGCCCCAAGAATCGCGCGGCAAGGCCGTGATTCTAGGAGCGGCGATTGCCTTGGATTTCGATTATTTCGAAGACAACCAATCTCAGATCGGTATTTTAGGCTCCGATTAGACAACAAACAAACGGCTTGACAAGCCCTCCCAAGCGCGTTATTGTTGACGCATGAAACAATTATTCAGACCGCCGTCGTTGTCCGCGAGAGCGTCCGCAGGATTGCTGATTCTTCGCTTGGCGGCGGGCTTGGCGTTTATGCACCACGGCTGGGGCAAAATTCAAAACCCGTTCGAGTGGATGGGCGACAATGCGAGCATTCCGGGGTTTTTCCAAGCCTTGGCCGCGTTATCGGAATTCGGGGGCGGATTGGCGTGGGCACTGGGTTTGTTGACGCCGTTGGCGTCCTTCGGCCTGGCCTGCACCATGGCCGTAGCGGTTTATATGCACGCCATGGTGTTTCACGATCCGTTCGTGGCTCAGGGGCCCGGCGGCTCTTATGAACCGGCGGCGGTTTATCTTTGCGTCTCGCTATTGTTTATTCTAGCGGGACCCGGGCGCTTCTCGTTTGACTGGAAAATTTTCGGCGAGAGATAAATTTTCCGGACCGCGCCTTAACGTTTTTTTCCTTTGGCCTTTCTTTTGCTTTTTGCTTTAGACTTGCCGGCGGATGATCTGGCTGACCCGCCGTCGCAAGTGAAAGTTCTCCAGCCTCGGTCCACGGAAGCAGGGTGGTAATCCTCTGCGCCTTTGAGATGGCCGGACAATCCTCGCGTTAATTCAAAAAGGAAATCCCCCGCGGCGATAAAAACTTGGGCGGCCCGGCGGGGATTATAGCCGGCTTTAATCATCAGGCCGCAGGCATAATCATCCGCCGAGGTTTCTTGGTCTTCGACAAAACCGATCAATCGCTCTTGCAGAGCCTCCGGCGCCTCCTCGAATGCCCGGCTTTTGTCGAAAATATCCGGAATCGTCAACTCGATGGCGGAAGAACAATAATGATCGTCATTCTGGTTGCCGGGTTGCCGGTCGCACCAATCCTCCGCGACTTTTTTGACGGCTGCGTTCTCTTTGGTCAAATCAACGTGTTCATGTTTAATGTGCCCGAGTTCATGGGCGAGAATTTGGGCGAACTCATCGCGATGATCGGCCAACTCAAAAATGCTTGCGCTGAAATAAATGAGCCCGTTATTATCGTCATCCTGACCGGCGGCGGCGCCGATGACCGATCCCCAAGAATCGTAATGCAAAGCGACATCAACGGGGAGATCAGCCGCTTCGCACAACTCGGTGAATACCGCGATGACGGGCGCTCTTCGATCCGCGGCGGGGACACGCAAGGAATCGTCCAGGAAGCATCCTCTGCCCACTTCTTGGGCCGAATAAAGACCGCCTTGATTCAGCGTTAAAAATAAAGCGGCAACAGCGAGGGCGGTTGATCTCATCGGTTCCTCATTTGATATTGGTCATTTGCGCCATTGTCCGAAGCTCAACGCTCGCTATCTTCGCCCTACTCGCGGGCAGGCTCTTGTCCTGAAGACAAACAACCGGCCGAATCAAGGAACGCCGCGGCGTCGATAAAATCCCCGTTGCGGCTCTGCGCCAACAAGCTCTGAATTCCCCCGACATTGTTCTTGAGGTCCGGGTTGCAGGACATGGCCAAAGCGATCAAACCCGTCACATGGGGAGCGGCGTAAGAATTGCCTTCCACAAAACCCGATTCGCCGGCCACCCGAAGGTGTTCACCCGGCGCCCGCTCGTCGATATGAGGAATCCCGGCGGTAAACACCGAAGGCGCGCCGGAACAATTTTGCGCCGCGACGCAAAGAACCTTGGGAAACTTGCACGGGTACTCCTCTTGGGCGCGGTAACCCGCCGCGGCCACGATCAGCATATTTTGCCGATAGGCCAAGTCCACCGCTCTTTTCAAGGCAAGGGTTTGCTTCAACGTATGAACCGACGAAATAAACGCGCTGGGCAATCGAAACGATTTTCCCTCACCGTCGGAAGCGATGCTGATGTTCAACACATTCATCCCGTCCGCGGCCGCCGCCAGAATGCCGCGCGTGATGATGTTTAGAAAGCTGCCTTCGCCCTCATCGAAAACCTTGTACATTTTGACCGTGGCGCCCGGGGCGATGCCGGCGATGCCCTCGCCGTTGATTCTGCCGGCGATGATGCCCGCGACCGCGGTGCCGTGATTGACCCGGTCGAATCCGCGAGGCATCGGGTCGCCGTCACGCTCCGGCGTCAAATCCTCCACCTCGATGCCCTCAACGTCCGGGTCTTCCCGGATGCCGGTATCGAGGATGCCGACCTTGACGCCTTCGCCCTCGCCCGGAGCCGCGCTCCAGGCATCGGGGACATTAAGCCTTCTAAGATTCCAGGCGTTTCTATCTTCGGCGTCCCTGCCCGGACAGCTGGTTTCCATCACTTTGCTCTTCTCCCCCGTGCCGTGGGCGACGGCGTCGAATCCCAAAAAACATACAAATCCAAAAGCGATGACAGGCGCCGAAAAATAAGGGAATTTCATAACGAAAGTCTAACAGAGATTTGCGGCAACGGCCATAGGCCGGGGATTCAAACGAATTTTGGACGGCGTTTTTCCTGAATCGCCGCGATAAAAAGTTGATGATGGCCGGCGGACCTCCCTTGGCATCGAGCGGATATTCCTGTTACCATAGACTCAATGTCTTTAAAACGGCCCGCGATCGGCGTTTTTTTGATTTCCCTACCGTTGGCCGCGCCTGAAGCCGGCGTCAAACTCAGCGTCAACCTTCCTGCCGAGACCGTTCAGCGATACGCCGATTCGTTAAGGCGGAACTGCGAACTGCTCAATGAGGCGTTGACGGTTTACGCGCCGCCGGAACCCGAAGCCGAGGAGAGCTTACTGGAGCGTCGAGCCGCAAAAGATGCGGGCGAAGGGAGATCAGCCACGAAAACCATCCACGAGACGACGGATGAGCTTTGCTCCAATACGGTCCGCTACCTGACCGAAAGCTTCACCAGGCAAATCGCCGTCAGCGAGTGGGATGAATTTAAGCGCCAGCACGAGCGGCTGGGAAATGAATTGCGGCGTCTGGGCCTTTTGCCGGAGAGCCGGGAAGCCTCTGATTTCCCTGAAAACCCCAGGCCTTACTTCGCCGCTGCCTGCCAAGGCGTCAGGGGCATGGCCCGAGCCCTGATGAAGGATATCGACCCCAGGCTCTGGACCTGTTCGTTCCGCCGCTTGGAATGGCTTAATCGCGGAGAAAAATCCGACCCGCCGCAAACAATCGCGCCGTGAAATCGTCCGGCCTAAATAAATTTCGGGCGGCGTTTTTCTTGCATGGCCTTGAAGCCTTCCTGAGCTTCAGGGCCGGAAATAAGGCTTAGAAATTCTTCCTTGGATTTTTTGATGTCGGCCTCAAGGTTGCCCAGCAGCGCTTCTTTGTAGCTTTTCTTGACCATGGCGTAGGCGTGCATGGGAAGCTCGGCCAGACGCTGGGCCTCCCTTAAACTTTCTTCGTGAAGAGAATCTTTAGGAATCAGTTTGTCCACGAATCCCCCATCCAGAGCTTCTTGGGCCAGCAGGGTTTTGCCGGTGAACACCATTTCCTTGACCAAGCTCTGTTTGGCGGCCATGGCGGTCATGGCCCGGATCAGCATGGTCGTCGGCGAAATGCCCATTTTGATCTCGCTTAAAGCGATTTTGCCGTTTTCCTGGGCCAAATAGCGGAAATCAAAACCCATGGCCATGATCCAGCCGCCCAAAAAAGCGTACCCGTTGATGGCCGCGATGCTGGGTTTAGGAAACAAAGTAATCTCCCGATATAAATCCAAAAGCTCGCCGAAGGGTTCGAAGCGGCGCTCCAAAGGAAGGTTGATGATGGCGTCGATATCCATGCCCGCGGAAAAATATTTGGGCAAGGCGCTGGCGAGCAACAAGCAGCGCGTGTCGCGATCCTGGGCGGCCTCGCGAAAAAGACCTCTTAACTGGCGCAGAAAATCAACGTTGAGGTTGTTCGATGGGGGCCGGTTCATGCGCAAAACGCAGACGGTTCCGATTTTTTCCTTGCCGACGAATGAAGCTGTTTCCACGGGCATTAAGGCCATTAAAGCAGAAAAGGACCAGCTATAATAAAGCCTTGATCCCATCACCATCGAGCATCAAACGCCTGGTCGCCTTCGGCCTGACTCTGCAATTAACGGTTGCGCCCGCCTGGCCCTGGGGCACCGAGGGCCATCGCATCATCGCCACCAACGCCGTCAAACTGCTGCCCAAAGAATTGCGGCGCCTTTTCATCGGCCATAGTGAAGATTTCGCCTACTACAGCACGGTACCGGACGTTGTCTGGCGGCGCATCGGGGTCGACGAATTGGAAGGCCCGACGCATTACCTCAACTCGGAAAACTACTCGGTGTCGCCGGGCAGCGATCACTTCCCCGTCAACCCGAACCAGGCCAGAGGGCTCTTTCGCCCGCCGCCGGACAGGCCGGAAATGACGTTTCGGGAAAACGGCATCGCGCCGTGGCGCGTGCGCCAGCTTCACAATCAATTAACGTCGGACTTCGAGGCGTCCGCGGCCCCGGGGCGCGGGCGGTCCACGACCATTGGTTTGAACGCGGGACTGATGGGCCATTATGTCGGGGATGCGGCGCAGCCGTTCCATGCAACTTATGATCACAACGGACGCAGCTCCGGACATGCGGGCATCCATTCCTATTTTGAAACCAAACTAGTCAATGAACTCTCGCGCAATCATCAACTGCGCTCGCGCTCGCTGGCCGTGGCCAAAGCCAGAATGGGCGAGTGGTCTCACATCACGGACCCGGTGGATCCGGCGCGCACCGCGCTGAGGGTTTTAATGGACAGCTACAAATCCATCGATAAAATTTACGAGCTCGACAGCCGCTACGCCATTATCCCCGGAAAAGCGCCCAATGCGAGGGGTTATTTGCGCCGGGTTTCGCCCAGTATCGTCGCGCCGCATTTCGCGCCCATCATAGAAGAGCGCATGGCTCTGGGCTCCGTGGCCTTGGCCCGCTTGATCGAGCACGCCTGGATCAGGGCCGGACGGCCTAACACATTGGCTGCGTTTGGCCGCCTGATTGTGCGCCCCGGTTACATCCGCCCACCGCTGTAAGCCTCCACCATTCTTGTGGCCCCGCTCACATGGCGGGCGCGGCGCGCGCCTGCTAGGCTTAACTAAGAACGGGGGTACACATGAAAACAATCACTTTTATTCTGATTTCGGTTATCGGGATTTCTATTTGCTCGGCCTATGAAGAATACGAAGATCAACAACAGGACCACAAGAAACACGATCAGGCGTCACACCAAGGGCATCAAAGCCACCCCGGGCAATACGGGAAACAGGGGCAACAAGGCCAATGGCATCAAATGGACCCGGCTAAAAAGGCCGAAATGGAACGCATCAAACAACTCCCCCCGGAACAACAAAAGCAGGCGATCCGGGAATTTAAAATGAAGCACGGCATGGGGCAAAACAGCGCCCATGAGAAAAAACACATGCAGCCTAAAGACAAGGCCGAATTTGAACGAATCCAGCGATTGCCTCCCGAGCAAAGAGAACAGGCCATGCGCGAATTTAAAGCCGAACATCAAACGGAGCAATACAGCGCCCCCAACAAAAAACATATGACGCCACAAGACAAAGCCGCTTACGAACAAATCAAAAAGCTCCCGCCCGAAGAAAGGCAACAAGCCGTCAGGGAATACCAAATCAAAAAATTTAAAAAGAATGACGGCGCCTGGAGCGACGGTGAAAACTATCTGAGGGATTCGGCCCCGGTCAAAAAAGATGCCGGCGCCGGCGGCGCCCAAAAAACAGCCGATCCGGTTAGTCCCCCGGAAGCAGCGCCAACGAAGAAAAAAGCGCCGGACGGCCCTTTGTTTAGAAGTTTTTGAGCAATGGAAATTGTGATATATTGAGTGCGATGCAGATGCGAAGGCATTATTACTGCGAGATGCTTGACGGGCGGTATTATTACCGTGCCGGCGGGCGTTCTCGGGTGGCCTTCGCCTAAGCTGACCGATCTTTAAGAAAAAACAGACTTAGAACCCACTTGAGAATCCCAAAGATTCCCAAGTGGGTTTTTTATTGTTCAAAAACAAGGAGGACTCTATGTCGACAAGCGTCATAGCGGCGAATGCGCGAACCGCAAACTCAACGCAAAACGCCCTGGAGCGTTTTGAACGAACGATCGAACGGGAATTCTTCAACCATCCCGTCATCACGAACAATGCCTACACCCGATGGTTCAGGCAGGGTTTAGCCGATGAAGCCCAGGTCATTGACCTGATCGAGCAATTCTCGGTGTTTTCCAATCACTTCATCGTGATTCAGGCCAAGCGCATGGTTAATGCCGCGACCGAGGAAGGCGAGCGGGGGGCGCGCTTCATTTTGACGAATGAATTGGGCGTGGGCCTGGACGTGACCACCGGCAGCACCGAGGGCAAAACCTTCGCCACCAAAAACGCGCATTTAAATTGGCTCAGGCAAATCGGGGACATGCTGGGCATCGAGCGCAGACGGCTGGGCCGATGGGAAACCGGGCGGCCGTCTACCCACCGGTTCTTAAACGGGCTCGATGAAACATACGGAAGTCACGACGGGATGACGGGCGCGGGCGCGAGCTTTGCCATTGAAAACTGGGCCGCGTTCGGCATCGGGAGCGAGGCGGAACCGGATAATTTCTGGAAAGAACTCATCACCGGCCTAGAGCTCTTCAATGAGCGGCGGCGCATCAACAACGGCCTGCCTCCATTGCCCTTGGCCTTCTTCCAATACCACTTTGAAATCGAATCCGGGCACGGGGCCAATGTCTGGCATGAGTTGGAAGAAACATTCGGAGAGCCGGGCTTTGACGCCGGGCGCTTCCTGGAAGGAGGGCGCAAGGCATTGGATTCCATCCACACATTCTGGCTGGGGCTGGAGGGACAACGAAAGAAACCGGCAGGCATTGAAAAAACATAGGCTTAAACTCCCAAATCAAAAATAGGCCCTAAGGCCTAGGGCTGTTCCAAGGGGGCCGCCTATAATCATACTCATGCAAATGAAAAGGTATACTTGTTCAATGAGGCGACTGTTGCGGCTCGCCGACGGCAAGACCGCCATTTACACGCTGGCGGCAGTTACGTGTTTCGCCGCCCCCCATGCTTGGGCCCAGCCTCGTCCCCCTCAACAACATCGGCAGCTGCAAAACACTTTTGACTCGGCGCCGACGCAAAACCAAACCGTGATCGTGAATCCGGCGCCCGCGCAGCAAACTGCGCCGTCAAATCCGCCGCCTCAATACGTTCCCATCCCCTACCCGATTATCATCCCTTATCCAATCAGCCAGCCTCAGGCCGCCCCCCAGCAGGCTCCTCAACAGGGGCTTCAGCAAACCATCAACAATAATCAGTCCAACAGCGATTCGGAAAACGGGCCTGTTTCGAGAGGCTGGAAAATCGGAGCGGGTGTCGGCATCGTCGGCGGCATGATCGCCGGGATCGCGGTCCCCTTGGCGCTGCTGGGCACCGGCCCGATCGGCATTTTGGCCGCGGTCGGCGGATTTTTTGCCGGGGCCTTAGGCGGCGGATTGGCCGGCGCCGTGATCGGTTTGGCCGTCGGCTTCCTCATCGACGGCATTAAAAAGGATTAATTCTTCCTCGCCGTCGCGATAATATAGTCGTAGCGGCTCCAAGGCTTGTTGTCCCACACGCTGGCTTTCCAACAAGCGCGCATGGCCGGACTGATGCGTTTAATGAGCACGGGATCGTCCAAACGCCGCCGGGAATAGCTCACGAAAGGCTCGAACACCTGCTCTCTGATCGAGCGGATATTGACCTGCGAAAAACCCGCGCCGCGCAGCTTATCGGCGTACACATCGGCCGTGTACATATTGTCTTTGGGGATTTGCCAGAAGGAGCGCCCAAAATATTCCCCCAGCCGCCAAGCGAACCCTAAGACGGGGATGCCCTCTCTGGGGATAATGTCCGCGGTCGCGAGCAATCCGCCGGGCTTAAGCACGCGGAAAGCCTCGCGGAAAAAATCCTCTCTGGTGTTGTAATGAAACGCCGTTTCCAGGGCCGTCACCTTGTCGAAGGAGCCTGAGGCAAAGGGCATTTGCATCGCCGAGCCCACGTGAAGCGCGATGCGGTTTTCAAGCCCCCGTTCGCGCACGCGTTCGCGGGCCGCGCGCACTTGCGAAGCGGTGATGTTTAAACCGGCGATGCGTTTAGGCTTGAACGCCTGGGCCCAATACATATCTTGATCCGCGAAGCCGAAACCCACGTCGAGAACCTCGTCATCGGGGCCCATGTGCGCGGCTTGGGCTAATTCGCGGGCCAACAGCTCGCAAGCATGATCGTAATCCCGGGCGCCGTCCCAATAGCCGAGATTCAAATAAAGAGTCCGGTCCCCTAAATGGCTGCGATCCGACAGCAAGTCATAAACCAAATCCGGCCGGTTCTTGCCGGGACGCAGCAAAAGTTTAACCAGGCTTAAGGTGTCGCCCAAATCGCGCAGGAATGTTTGTTTAGGCATAACGCCTCCTCTCTTTTAATCGTTCGAAGGCCCAAATCAGGCCCAGGGCCGTGAACGCCGCAAAAAACGGCGCCACGTGAAAAAGCAGACGCATTTCGTAGAAATAACTCTCCAAAAACGGCAAACCGTTTAAAAAAACCATGCAAATCAACAAATACCATCGCTGGGGCCAACGCCGCAGAGACAGGACCAGCCCGATGAGAAAAAACGGGAAGAGGATCCAATTCGCCGCGCTTTTTCGCACGCCCAGAAAAATTTTGTTGAACCTGTTCTTGGGGTTGAAAAAAATGCGCCCGTAGCCTGACGCCGTCTGCTTGATCAACGGCCAACACCCGCGCTCTCCGAACAAATAATGGAACGCGGAGACGGTTCCCCCTTCATACGAGGGCCGCCCGGTTTTTTCAATGTTCCGATAGAAGGCGGTATGCGCGTTTAATTGGCCCAACGGCGAACCCCATTGCCGATGCGTATGCCAAAAATAAGGCGCCATCGCCGACGCCAGCACGCCCAGCGTCAACAGACCTTCGCGCCATCGCCTAGGCCGTAGGGCCCAAAAAAGAATCAACGGGATCACGGCAATCAACGAATTGACGCGCGTCAGGCAGATGGCCGCTGCGATAACGCCGGCCAACATCGCGCGGCGCAGGGTCGGCGATCCCAGCAGAACCCAAGTCAACGCCAAAATCTCCAGGGTGTAGATTTCCAGACGCAAACCCTTGCAAGCCATCTGCGCGGAAAACGGATTGATGGCCATGAGCGAAGCGGCCAGCAATGCCGTGGGCTCGCCCAACGCGCGGCGAAAAACGAAAAAAACCATGGGGATCAGGGCCAGGCCCAAGTCCAAGGTGATCAGGCGGAAATGAAAATCAGTATCCGGCGCCAACGCCAGGCCCAAACGCGCGGCCCAGACAAAAAACGGCTCGCGGATGCCGGTGTCCAATGGGCGCGACCACTGAAGATCACGGGCCAATTGGAAAAACCCCGGCGCATCGCCTTGAAGAGGCAGGTATTGGACGGCCAAGAGTTCCTGCCATCGCAAAACAAATCCGGCCAACGTCGCCGCGGCCAGGAACCAAAGCCAAGGGAGTTGCTGCCGGCGGCCACGGCGCTCATAGGCGTAAGCCGCGAGCACGGACAAAAACATCAACCCCAACGTCACCGCGTCGAATGGAAACGGCTGCAGGACGTCGATGAACAGCCCGGCGGCCACGGGCGCAAAAAAAGCCACGAGGCGGACCGGACCCGGAATGCGCCGCCACGACGCGTAACGGTAAAGCAAAACCCCGAAGCAAAATGCCAAGCACCCCAACGGAACATTGGGAAGGGGCAAGTCGCGCTGGGCTTGCGACAGAGTGAAAATTTCCAAAAACCAATAGTATTTCTCAGGAGAGGGCTCGGTTAAAAAGGCCACACTCAAAGGCTTGTCCGTATCGATGGCCGGGGGCAGGCGGCCGTGATTGTAGCGATGAGTGATGGTTTTGGCGTAAATCGTGCGATTGTCTTGAATCAGCAGGACTTGGCCGCGGACAGGGTCTTTGCTCCAAAAAGAAAAATCATAGGTTGCCGGCGACGGACCCAAGGCCGGGTAATTCAGGATGAGCCGCCCCCCTTCGCTCGATGACAAGGCGAATCCGTCCTTGGATTGATAAACGCCCCGGGTCAAGGCATTCTCCGGCAAGGCATTTTCTCCGGAAACAAGCTGAACGGTTTTGATGGGATTGGGCTTGAAGAGATTAGCCCAGGAGACGGGGTAGGAAACGATCAGCCCGGCCGCGGCCAGAACAGCGGCAGGTGCAAAAAACTTGGGCCTCACGGGCCCATTATTTCATTTAGGACCGGCGCTCGTAATGATCCACCCGGGTAAAATCGGTTTCAGACTCCAAATCATAGGAGACTTCCTGGCCGTTGGTCACGGCCCAGCCGTTGGACAATAAAATATTTTCCAGCGCGCGCTGGCGCATGCTGAGCTTGCGCAGCACGATCACGGCCCGTTCCCACGCCCCTTCCAGTTGCCGCCGCTCGTCATTAGCGCGCGCCGAGCCGACGATCAAGCTCGCCAGGGCGTTGGTTTTCAAGCGCAGGCGGCGGCGCACGGATTGGCGCAACTGCCAGGCTTGTTCGATGAGCGCCTCGATGTCCTTGTGAAGCAACTTGGCCTCTCCGGCCGGATTTAAAGCGTGCAGGCAACGCCGCGCGGTGCGGTCGGCGGACGTTTCGACGTGGTGCCCGGACATGGTCTCGACCTTTTCCTCCAAAATTTTGAATTCCTGGGCGTCGCTATGGCCGTAGGAAGCAACGGTATCTTCCAGGCGCGCCAAGGTCCTGAACAAATCCTCGCCCGGCCTGGGAGCGGCGTCCGCAGAAAAGGCGGCGCACGCCGCCATGAATAAAACGGCCCTGATCATCATCTCAAATTCAATTTTGCTCGAATTTAAAGCCCTGCCCAAGGGTCTAAGGGGAAGCGATGGGTCCCTATTGGGCCCAGTTAAAAATAGGACTAAAGTCCTATAAAAAATTTTATGAACGGCAAGAGAGATGGTATATTTGTTGCATCTCAAAATCAGGCAACGGCATAAAAAAGGAGAACCGAACATGAACAAACGATCCATCCTCCGTATTTCTCTGATGCTTTCCATGATCATGGTTTCCGCGGTATTGGGCCGCGCGCAGCAATCGAATTTTCAAATCGCTCCGGCGCCCATCGCTTACCCCTATTTCGAGCCCAGGCGGACGGATATCAAGCTGACCGGCGTGTATTTCGGCATCAAAGCCACGGACATCTCCATCAAAGGCGGCGGTATCAACGGAAATTTCCGCCGGTCCATGAACGAAACCGCGGCCTTCGACGCGCAATTGGGCCTGTTCGGCTTGGGCGGCGAGTTGCCGGGATTCGCCTTGCCCTTCGTTTACAGCAACGCCCTGTGGACGCCGGTGATTGACGGCAAAGCCTCCTTAAGCGGCGTCAGTTTTCCCCTAAGCTTCAACTTGGAAATCCAGGCGCTCAATAGGCCGGGAGGAAGCCTGCTGTTTTTTGCGGGGCCCAACATGGCCCTGGCCTTGCTCTCCATGGTTACGCCTTACCACGCCCAATCGGGCGTGACGAACGCCGCGAAAACCAATTTCACCGCGGAAATGACCACATTCCTGGGCGGGGTGCAGGGCGGCGCGCAAGGCTCGGTGCGCATGGGGCAAGTCAAAGTGGTTCCCTTTTTCATGACCATGACCCAATCGGGCTCAGCCTCGTTTTCGTTCAAACACGGCTATTCCGGCGTGCGTTCCCTGGTGACGAGTTCGGTCGTGGACATTGAGCCCTTCACGGTCAATTCATTCGGCGCGGACATCATTATCATCCCCTGGAATCTGTCCATCGGCACACTGATTCAACAAATGTCGGCTGAAAAAGACCAGCAAGGCGTCAAAACCACGATTTTCCAACTCTCTTGGCATTTCCGAGGATCGTAAAACCGTTTCTCGGAGCGGGTCTTTTAGCGGCCTGCGCCACGGGCAGCCATTTCATCAAGCCCGGCTATCAGCCGCCGCGTTTATTGGCGGTCCTGCCCATGAACAATCACACAACGGACTTGGATGGGCCCGTCGCGGTCCGGTATTGGTTCGACCAGCGGCTGACTGAACGAAAGGGCTATCAAACGAAAAATCTCGACCAGATGGATGAATCACTGCGCGCCATGGGCATCACGGACGGCGGTCAATTGGCCGGGACCACGCCGCAGGAACTCGGCCGCCGCCTCGGCGTCGACGCCGTGATTTACTGCGACCTTCTTGAATTTCAGTATCAGACCACGGGATTTCTCAACGTGCGCAAAGTGCGCGCCCGATTCAAAATGGTCAATTGCACGACGGGCGAAACTCTTTGGGAAAACGAGGGGCTGGGGGCTAATTCGGAGGGAGCTGTTTCCTCGTCAGCCGCGCTGCAAGCGGGAATAAAGCATCTGAGCGCTCAACTGACGGAAAAGGCGATGCAGAGCCCGCTCAGGACGGAAATCTGGGATATGGTTTGGAACGCGATCGAATTTTTGCCGAGGGGCAGATGAGGGTTAATCGCAAAGATCGTATTTGCGGCAGCGATAGGAGCCGGAACGCCTTTTCTTCTTTTTCTTAGGTTCTTCCTCAAAGGCGCGGGCGGGCGGCGAAGCGATGCCGGCGGTTCCCCCGCCGGCCGCCGGTACGGCCACAGGAACCAACAGAATATCGGGAGTCGCCTCTTTCAAACCTTCGGTGGCTTGGATGATTTTCTTTTCCTCGACCAAATCCTCGTTCGTCGGCTGCTGAAAGCCGGAGAACGGGCGCAAACCGGAAACGCCGCGGTCAGGCCCTAAAATAGGCTTTGGGGTTTCTTTCTCAGGCTCAAGATTCGCGGCCGGTTCCACCTGGGCATCCGTCTTTTCCTGAACCGGAACCTCTTTGGGCTCCGGCGCGCTCTCGATAGTTTTGGCTTCTCTTTGAATCAGGTAATTGCCGAGCTGTTCGAGTTCGTGTTCGGAAAGCTGAGGCGGGGGCTCGTAAATTTTGCGGCGGATGGAGGAGCAGCCGGGGCCGAGGGCAAGAATGATGACAGTCAGACAAAATCTGATATTCATGGGCCAACCAAAAGCGGCCTTTTTATTATGAAAATTTTTAGGGCTAAAAGGGAGCCGTTGCCCTATTCTCGAAAGTAACGCACCAGGCGCGAGGCGCCCAAACCTGCGGCCGAGGCCATGACCCCAAAAGCGCCATAGCGTGCCGTACGCAGGGCGAACCCTTTAAAAGAATCGGCGACGATAATGGATTCGAAAGCGCCGATACCGGCCAGCACCCCGGTGCCGGCAGCCATACCCGCGCCCAAACCGCGCATTCCTCCGCCGGCTAAATGATCGCCGGCCACAGCCGCCATAGCGCCGGTTCCGCCGCCCATGAAACCGATAATTTTGCCGGTCACGCGGGCATCGGTTTCATAGGGATAACGCGAATCCTTCGCTTCTTCCAGCAATTGCGCGTAATTGGAGAGAAAGCGAGGCTCGATCCTGGCGCCCACGATGGCGCCGGCCGCGCCGCCTGCGCCGAAAGCAAACAGACCGGTTCTTTTAACTTGCGGTGAGCCGGGGTAATCCTCGCTATTGCGCAAGCCCGCGATCAGGCGCAGGGCATCCCGTTCGGGGGCCGCCAAGCCCTGCGATGAGAACCCGTCCAAACGTCCGCTCAGCGTGGTTTGCAGGCGCAGGGTTTCATCATCCGCGTTGACGTTAAAAACAATCGCCGCCAGAAAAGCGACGATCAACGATAAAATCACGGCGAATAAAGAAAACGGTTTTCGGGATGTCATGTCAACCTCCTGAAGCAAGACGCGGGACGGCTTTTTTCGGCTTTTGGGACCGGCGGACGCCTTTGGTTTTGAGCCAGGCGATCATGCCCAGGGCAATGGATTGATGGAGGAAGCGGGGCCAAACCGACTGCTGATGTCCGGTCACAGGATTCCATAATATCAGAGCCCCCTGAACACGGCCTAGGGTCCAAAGTCCTAGGTATCAATGGCCCAAAAGACCCCTTACTTCTTTTCCTTGATGGCTTTTTGGGCCTCGACGGCTTCCGCATCTTTGGGATCGAGGATCAACGCAGCCTCAAATAAAGGAAGGGCCAGGCGCGGCTCGCCCAGGTCAATATGCAGGAACGCGACTTTTTTATACAGCTCTTTATGGTAGGGATTAAAATCAAAATAACGCCGGTAACTGCCGACGGCGTCTTTATAGAGCCCCCGGCTTTCATAAATCTCCCCCAAAATTTCGTAAACAGGGGGCCAGCTGGGATTGCTGCGCGCCAATTCCTTGGCCGTGATCAGCGCTTCCTCGCGCTTGCCCAGAGCGGATTCGGCTCTGGCTATTCTTGAGAGCACATACGGATTGGCGGGCTCCTGCTCGCGCGCCTGCTGATAGAGGCGCAGGGCAGCGGCGCCGTTGCCGCGCACGCGCAAACGGTCGCCCAAGGTCAACAAATGCTTGATCTGCGGGCCCAGAAAAAGCTTTTCCGCGGATTCGGCCTCGCCCATCATCAACACCGTTCTTAGCGCGCCGCTTCTCTTGGTAAGATTCTTCTCTTGGGCCTGTTCGCGCCAGGAGGCATGAAGCTCCTTCTCAAAATCCTCCAGCGGCCGCCCGTAAACCGCCTTGAATGACTGAGCGAAGGTCTTGCCCCCGGCCACGGAATCCACGAGGGCTTTGAGTTTCGGCTTCAATTGGTCCACAGCCAACGCCACTTGGGTGAAGGCCAGGGAAATTTCCTCTTCGTCTTTCAAATAAACCAAGGACGGCTCCATGCGAACGAATTCAACCAAACGCCCCTCCTTCGCGGCGAAGAGCAAGGCCTCCCGGTCGCCCGGAGAAAGCTCAAGCCCTTGGCCCCGCCAAAGAGCTTCATGGGCGCGGGCCATCCCCTCCTGGAACCACAACGGCAGCGCCAATCCGGTCCTGACTTTCAGGGCATGGTGGATATACTCATGGCAAAGCGTATCTTGCCAGGAGTAGCCGAAAGGCAGGGCCTCGGGCGTGATCATCATGACGCGGTAAAATTTCGCGATGCCGATGACGCCGCTTTTCTTCAACAACTCGTCGCCCAACGTCGACGCCGAGGCGAAATCATTTTTCGTGCGGTAAATCTCGATCAACGTGGATTGGGCCGGTTCCACGCCGAGCCACGCCGCCACTTCCTTGCGGCAGCCCTCGAACGCCCGGCGGGCGCCGCCTTTTAACACCTGATCGCGCGCCGGAGCCCGCCAGCGCATCGCGCCGTGAACCTCCTCTTCGGCGAAGCGTTTCTCAAGATAAAACATAAGATCGACATAATGGGTTAAACGCTCCCATCCCAAACTTTTCAACGGGTCGAGAGGGGGCTTTGATTTGCGGATCAATTGTTTGGCCCGGGCGTAATCGCCCTGAAACATGGCCGCCAGCGGCGCCACGACCGGGTCCTTGTCGCGTTCGCCCGTCTTTTGGGCCTCGCTGAAACGGCCCCGTTCCAGTTCATCCTCAAGGGGATGAAAAAGAAAACGGTCCGATTCCAAGGCCAGGGCCGCGATCGCTAAAAAAATAAACCCGATTCTCATCGCTATTTGAGCAGGTTCCTTAAATATTCCCCGATCTCATCATCAAGGTCTTTAGGGCGCTTCTCCTGAAGCGAACGCATGATTTCTTTGCGGCCCTGAGAAGGCACGCGATAATCGTCCGGTTTGGGGATGGCCACGCGGCCGAAGCGAAAACCATCCAAGCCGCCCTGCTCCTGGCCGAAACCCGATCCCGAAGGCACGACCATGACGGAACGGCGCCCTCCCTCGCCTTGGGCGGAGCCCCCGGACTGAGACTCCATTTGCCGGGCGAGTTCGGCCAATTCGTTCTCCACCTGGGTCAATTTTTTAAGCGCCGCGCTCTCGGACTCCAGCGCGCCGGGAAGATGCGGCCGGTCCAACGACTGTTGCGCGTTTAATTGATCCTGCCAAGCGGATTCGAGCTGCGTCACCTGGGAACCCAGAACCAAGGACGGATACTCCCGGTCGATTTCAGAAAGCTTTTGAAGCAGGTTGTTGGTCGCCGCGGCCGTATTTTTTTGGTCGCCGGAAAGCCCGCGCAAAATTTTCGATTCTTCATCGTTGAGAGCCTGCGCTTCGCTGGGAGCCTTTTCCCGGCGCCCCTTGACCGAACGCTCCACCCCCGATGTTTTCCACAACAGCTCCTCCTGGCGCTCGCGGATTTTTTTCAAATCGTCAAGAATCGCGGGCTGCTTCTCCTGGCCCTCGCCGGATCCCGACAACATCTGCTGGGGCTTGGAGCGATGGGCCTGGGCCGCCTCAGAGACCTCCTCGCGCAGCTTCTTTAAATTGGCGGCCATTTGCCGCGCGGCGTCGAGCGCGGCCTTAATGTCGCCCCGGCGCAGCGCCTCCTCGAGGCGCGAACGCGCGTCCGCCACCTGAGCCAGCGGCATATCCTCTTTCTGAATTTGATTAATAAATTCCTGCGGAAATTCCTCAGCGGGAAGCTTCGAGAGCGCCTGGGCCAATTCCTGAAACTCCCGGTCCAAATCTTTCAAGGCTTCCTCCAGCTCTTTTAAATCCTGGGGATTTTCCAGGCTCCGGCTCAAGCGATCGGCCATGTGTTCCAATCGCTGGGCCGAAGCCAAGGCGTCGCTCATCTTCTCCTCTTTTTTGAGCTCATCGAAGGCGGAGGAGGCTTTTTCCAATTCTTCCATGTAACGGCTGAAACGTTCGTTCGCCGCCGCTTCATTGCGGTTGATCAATTCCCCGGCCGCGTTCTCAAGATGGGCCGAGCGGGCGATTTTAAGCTGCCGGGCGACTTGGCGCAGGCCCCAGGCCCATTTGGGCGAAGCCAGGGGATCTTTGCCCAACTCATCCGCATAATTTTCCATCGTCCTGCTTAATTCGCCGGAGGCCTGGCTGTAATTCATCAGGCGCTCCAGGTCCGCGGTGAAGGTGGCGCTCGAGGCTTCGGCCAATTTGGCCGCGACATCCAAGCCCTTCTCCAAATGATCCATGAATTTTTCCTTCATCGCCGCGCTTTTTTCTTCAAGATTGGCTTTATGCTGGCGCGCGAAATCCTGGATGGTGATGAGCAGCGCTTCCCGGCTTCGGGCCGGATCGGAACCGGGATTATTATCCTTGGCCTCGAAATAAAGGATGGCTTGGTCGCCGGGCTTGAGCTTCCAGGCCTTGGGCCGGAACACGAAAAGACCCTGCGCCTGGGCCGACTGCTTAGCGTTCTCCTTCCAAATCACGCGACGGGCGTCGCCGGAGGGCGGGCTCACGCCGCGCACAACGCCGGCGACTTCGCTCAGGCGCACGTCGTCTTTAGCCTGCCAGGACACGGCCAGTTCCTCGGCCTCATCCATGTACACTTCCGGAAAAACGGGCTCGATGATGGAAACTTCGGGCGGAGCGTCCTCGGCCAGCTCCAACGACAAAACCCAGGCTTCGGGATTAACCAAGCCGCGCCGGTCGCGCAAGGACAGCATCAAGCGTCCACCGCCCGCCGGCTGATGATCGAACGACAAACGGGACTTGTCGGCGGGGAAGCGCCCGAGCGCGCGGGGCGCGGAGCCTTCCGTCTCCAACATCAGTTGCGCTTCTTCGAGCTCCTGGTCGGCTTCCAGCGACCAGGACAAACGGCTGCCCGCCAAGGCTTGAAGAAAAGAAGGATTGTCATGACGCGCGGGTTTCAACCCGGTGTAAGCGGGCGGGCTCACGCCCACGCTCAAGCTGCGGACCTGCGGCGGGGACACGGGCTCGAAGACCCAGCCCCCGGCGCGATACTCCCCCCAATGAACGGACAAGCGCACTGTTTCCTGCAAACCCACGATGGTGTAAAGGTACGCCGTGGAGCGGACCGAGGACTCGATGGGCACCATGCGCTGCGTTTCCCCGTTGACCATGATGACGGGCGCCCCCCACCGGCGCGGAAATTCCCCGTCGAATCCAAGCCGCACAGAAACCGCCGATCCCCACGGGCGTTGATACGTTCCGGGCGCAGGATCGAAGGAAATCTTTTTGGAGATCAAGGTGATTTCGCGGTAAGGATTGAAAATCCTCAAAAAATAACGGCCCGGACCGCCGCCGGTCAACAACGCCAAGACCACGGCCGCGGCAACCGGCGCTAACACTGCCGCCGCGCGGCGGCGTCCGAACTCCCGGAAAAATTCGCGAAAGCCGAACGCGCCGGCGATTCCTCCCCGCCGCAACAGATCGCCCGCGCGCTCGATCTCGCGCCGGCGCAGCAGCCGCTGGAAATCGCTCGCGGATTGCGGCGCCGAGGCGGACGGCCGGCTGAAACTCCAGGCGTTTCTTAAGGGGTCGCCTTGAAATTCAAGGCGGGCCTCCGCGGCTTCGAGCACGCGGGGGAGAAAAAAATCATCGCGCCGTTTAAAAAAAATCCAAGCCGCGCGGCCGGCCGTGCCCGCAATTAACACCCACCTCAACGCATCACGCCATAAAGCCGGCGCGCCCCAAAAACCGTCGATCAACAAAGCCGCGGACAACAACAACGAGCCTAAAACCAACGCTTCGCCCAAAAATAAACATGTCAGGTAAACGGCGCGTTTCGCGCGCAAACGCCGAATCCAGGGATGAATGATGGCGTTTTCAGAGGGCGGCATAGGCCTTTCGATAGTGTAGCTCATAAATCGTCAGCGGCCCGCCCTTAATCGCCGCGCTTCATCGGGAAAACCGGCGGCTTGCACCAAACCGGACAACCGGCTCAATGCTTCCGGCTTGTTCGTCAAATCGTAGAGAAAAATCGAGTAGCCGAAAACGGCTTCAGGCTCGACGGCGTCGAGCCAGCGGAAAATATCCCGGTCGGCAAAATACGTGGCCCGGTAATTGGTCGCGGAAACCGCCAAATAAATTTTCGATTCCTTCAGAGGGCTGTGTTGCGGATTGCCGGGGCGCGCCACGGTGCTGACGAAGCCCACGGGGATGTAATTTAGGCCGTAATGATTGGGGTCCGCGAATCCGAAATAAGAAAAATAAATCGAGCCCACGCCTTGCCCGCGCACATAACGGGCCAAATCGCCCAACGCCTGGCCCCAGTCGTTGTTTGAATCGGTGAAATACCGGTGGCTTTGAGCGGGGCCGCCCGCGGCTTCGTTGAAATAAGCGATCAGCCAGGGAGAAACGCGGTGCATGCTCAACGCGCCCAGGCCGATGCCGCCTGCGCAAAGCCAAACGAGCGCCGGTTTTTTCTTCTCCAACCGGGACAGGGCCTCCCCTGCCCAAAGAATGAAAAACGGATAAACGGGAAGAATGTAGCGCAAGCCCAACTGCACTTTCGACGTCATCGCCAAAGCGAAATGCAAACCGGGCACGACAATCGCGGCCAACACCAACGGCTCTTTCTCGCGCCGCCAGCGAAGAATGAGCAAGAACAGGCCCGCCATTGCAGCCGCCAGATGGGGAAGATTCGTTTTCAACAAAACAAGCGCGGGGAAATAAGCGAGCCGGCCTTCGGTGGAATGGCGGCCCCAAAAAAAACTGGAGCGGCCGAGTTCGCGGGCTTGGGTTAACGTGTACTTAATCCCATCCCAATACGCGCCGACATTGACACCGCGATAAACGAGGCAAAAAGCCGCAACAAAGCCCGCCAGCGCCAAGACCAAATGCCTCGCCCGCAGGGAATTTCGCCTGATGGCCGCGCGCTCAAGCCACAAATAAACGGCGATGGAAAAACACAAAAGCGCGTTCGGGTATTTTACGGTGAGCGCCAAGGCCAATGAGACGCCCAACCCGGCGGCCGCCCAGGACGAGGGACGGCGCACGGCCAGGACCGCGGCCGCGAAACTCAGGCAATAAAGCGCGGCCGAGGCAAAATCCGCGTTGGCCAAGGCCGCGTGAGCCAAAAGATTGGGCTCCGTGAAAAAAAGGCACAGGCTCCAGAACGCGACGCTCCCTCCCAATGCCGCTCCCAGATAATTCAGGGCGACGATCAGCAAAGGCAAAAACGCCCACCAACAAGCCCGCCGGGCCAAAACAAGCATGCGCTCAGGGCTTGTCCTATTCTTGTAGAAGAAAAAATCCGCGAATGGGTAATCCCGGCTCCCCCGGTAATCGGGATGAGCGACTTGCAGGATGGGCCGCTCGCCCTTGGGCAAAAAAAGAAGAGGCGCCGCGGCCGCCATCTCAGCCAAAGGCGCGGCCCAAACCGTCCCGAACTCATAATCCGCGTTTTTGAGAATCACATAGCCGTTGGTGATGTGAAAGGGCTCGTCATAGGTCGGCGAGAGCGTTACAACGGCGCGATGGCCGTGGTAACAGTAAAACACGGCTAGGGCCGCGAGCGCGACGCGCCGCCAATTCGCCCCGAATATCTTTGCGACGGCCGCCACTTAGCGCCCGCTCGTGAGCAAAGCCAAAAATTTTTTGGCTTCCCCATGATTGGGATCGAGCCTGAGCACCGCCTCAAATTCCCGGCGCGCCGCGGGCGCGTTCTTTAACTTCCAATAAGCGGCGGCTAAATTGTAGCGGGCCGTGACGCTGTAGGGATCCGTGTCAGCCGCGCGCTGATGCCAGGACGCAGACCGTTGCAACGGCTCCCCCAATTTCTCAGAGGCCACGCCCAGCGATGTCAGCACATACGCCAAATCCCTTTTGATCGGAGCGACCACTCGGTCCAAGCTTCTGTAACGGCGGGCCAAGCCAAGCAGCGTTTCCAGTTTTTCCCGGCTTCTACCCCACCAAAAATACGAATCCGGCCAATCGGAACGCTCAGCCAAGTAATAGGCGCTGTGAATCGCGGCTTGAACCGACAACGGACTGAAAAACAGGGAGCGCTTGAAAAACGCGAGCCCGTTCTCTTTATTTCCCGCGCGCGCCAAGGCCCCGCCGGCTTCCAAAGCGGCGCGGCCGTAATCTTCGATCAAGTCCTGATTGAAAAAGAACCGCTCGGCGTCCTGCCGGTAAGAACCCCTGAAAATAAAAAAAGGCCATGGATCAAGGGCTCCGGAGCAATCGCGATCCTCGTCAAAGCAGAGACGGACCAAAAGACCCTGCGGCCGGCGCCGCAACAACGCCGATGCGACGTCGGTTTCAAAACCGGCCAACAGCTTGCGGCGGGCATTCGCCCGCGCGAAATGTTCCCAGGCGCCGGGCTCAACGAGCTTGCCCGCGAACGCAAGGTCCGCGTAACCCCAGCGCCGCCTCAATCCCTCCT
This sequence comes from Elusimicrobiota bacterium, assembly GCA_016180815.1. NCBI lineage: Bacteria > Pseudomonadati > Elusimicrobiota > Elusimicrobiota bacterium. Next base: position 19,694 of record JACPAN010000002.1, on the reverse strand, counting down.
GATACCATGGGCTGGCGGAAAGGCCCTGGGCCACCAGCCTTAAATCCGGCCGCCGCCCCCGATTGAGATGAGCCTCCCAGGACGAAAACAACTGGACGTCCTCATGCAGCACCACGATGGAATCAGGCGGCGCGCTGCGGAAAATATTCACGGCGTAATCATGGGCGTAAAAATTCCGCCTCAGGCTCCACGGCCGGGCGCGGACCGCGGCCAATGACGCGAGGGCGACGGCGGCGGCGACCGTTATCATCCCCCCGTTCGCCCAGGCAAAACGCGCCCGGTCAACGCCCGCCTTGGCCGGCGCCCATTCGCCAAGGCGGCTTAAACCCGCGGCCGCCCAAAGCATGGCCATCAGCAGGCCGGGGATGAAATGATCCTCCAGTATCTTGATGGCATGAGGATTCGGCGGCAGATTGGCCAGATAGCAAAACATCGGAACCGTCGCCAGCCAGCAAATAATGCCGGGCCAAGCGCGCTTTTGCCGCCACAACGCAAACAATCCAAGCGGCGCCAATAAAGCCAACGGGCCGAACGTTGCCCAACAAACGTTGAGCCAATGCCGGAAATCCGGCCAGAACAGCTCCCCTCTGGCGTATTCCGCGGACAGCAAATCAACGGTGGAGCCGTGGCTTTTGCGGATGAGGCTGTTGATCAACCTCCCCAAAGAAGACGGATCGCCCCAATTGACCAGAGGCCCGGCCGCGGCGCGCACGGGCAAGTACAAAAAAACAGTCGAACCCAAGGCCAGCATGGGCAACGAGCACAGCAGCGCTTTGCGCTGCGCGGGCCGGCTCAACCAAGACGGAAAAAAAGGCAGGGCATAAACCGCGGCCAACGCCAAATCCAATCTGGTGCCCAAGGCGAGCGGGAAAAGAAATCCCGCCAGCGCCAACGAGCGCGGGTTTTCTTCGGCGTCATGAATTAAATACAGAAGAACGGCCAGCCATAATAATCCGAGCGTATACATCTCGGAGACGAAGGAGAGGCCCAGAATAAACCGTGTTGAGATCAGGCAAAGGGCCGCCAACGCCGCCCAAAAACGAGGAATCCCAAAAAAACGAACAAGCCATAAGGACAGGACGTAAAAAGCCCCGGCCGCGGCCAACGCGGAGAGAATATTGAGCCGGTAGGCGATGTTGCCGAAGGGAATAAGGCCGATCCAACATTTGGCCAGCAGCGTGTAGAATGGGTACCCCGGCGGGTGGGGCACGTTGAGGAACCGGGCCGCGACCGCGAATTCCCCGGCGTCGCGAAAAGGCGCGACCGTGCCGCAGGCATGATAAATCAACAGCGCCCCCAAGGCCGCAGCCGCAAGAGCCAAGGCTCCCTCCCTCCGCATGAGTCCATTCTATAACCCATGGGGGGCCTTGTGTATAATGGTGCCCATGAAAGGAAACAACAAAATCATCGAAGCGCTCAATAAAGCGTTGACCATCGAGCTGACGGCCATCAACCAGTATTTCGTGCAGGCCAAAATGTGCAAAAACTGGGGCTATAACAAACTGGCTAAAAAACATTTCGAGGAATCCGTCGGCGAGATGAAGCACGCCGAGGCGCTGGTGGATCGAATCCTGTTTTTGGAAGGCACGCCCATGATTTCACGCTATGACGTGATCCGCGTGGGCACGGACGTCAAAACGCAGTTTGAAAACGATTTGAAGCTGGAAACCAACGGAGTCAAAACCTACAACGAAGCCATCGCGCTGTGCTTAAACGTCAATGACGCGGGCAGCCGCGAAATCATGGAGCATATCCTGACCGACTCCGAAGGGCACGTGGATTGGCTGGAATCCCAGCTCAACGTCATTAAAGAGGTCGGGCTGGAAGCTTATTTAGCCGAACAGATCGGGTCGGAGCAATAACCCTTCTTCCGTAAATAGCGCTTCAGCAGCGGGTGGCAGGCGGTGCAGCCGTCGCCAGCCTGGGTGTAGCGGATAATATCCTGAATGCTGTTGATTTGCTTGGTTTCGATGGCCGCCAAAACCTGCTCATGGCTGACGCGCAAACAATAACACGCGAATCTTGCCAACGCCGCCTGTTGGGCCGGGCTCATGCCTTGACCGAGGGCTCCAATTCCTTGGCGACGGGCTCCCGCGACGCCAAATGCCGAAAACGGCGATTCGGCTCGATGTAAAAGACGTAAATGACGGAAGCGGCCAACGCCGCCAATACCAACAACTGCCCCATCGTGGTTTCCAAAGTCGGATAAATCCCCAAAAAAGGAATTTTAGGAAGCCACGCTCCCGATGAAGACGGCAGCCATCCGGCTTCCTGAAGCTCGGCGATGCCCCGGCCCATGAAAGAAAAAGCCATCAGGAAAAGGAACGCGCTGGTGCCCATGAAAAATTGTTTCAACGCAAGGCGGTAGCCAAGGCGTTCGATGATCAAAAACAGGACGGCCAACAAGGCGCAGCCGGCCAAAAAACCGCTCCATAGGGGCGCCGGTCCGGCTTGGGCGCTCAAGCCGTGCAGGGCTTTGTAAAAAAGAACGGTTTCAAAACCCTCCCGATACACCGCCAGAAACGCGGCGAGCGAAAGAGCCGTGATATTTCTCGACGACAAGGCGCCGGCCACTTTATCCTGAATGAAATTCTGCCAACGCCGGGTTTCTATTTTGGAAATCAACCAGTTGGAAACGTAAAAAAGCACGGCCACGGCGACCAGCATGGTGATGCCTTCCAAGGCTTCTTGATCGAGCTTCGACGCTCCGAACACTTGCTCCATGACCCATGCGGTTGCCACGGACGCGGCCACCGCCAGCAGAGCTCCATGAACGACGTGCCTGACTTTGCCCGCATTCCCCGACCGGCGCAGGTAGGCGATGATGGCGGCCAGAATCAGGATAGCTTCCATGCCTTCACGCAAAATAATAGTCAACGACTGCACGAACAGGGCCCAGGGCGGGGTCTGCGTCTCACCGGCGGAGCCGGCGGCTAGCGCAGCGGCTTCGCCATGCCCCGCCGAACCCAAGCGCAAATACCGCGCCAAAGCAAGGGCATCGTTTCCCTCTTTTGCGCCGGGAATAAAATTCGCGAAAAGTTTAGCCGCTTCCTCATCGCTGGTTTGAGCCCAAAAATCCTTATCCGCGAATTTATCCGGTAAGCGGGTGTTGAGGGATGAAACAATTTCCCGGCCGCGGGCTAAAAGCGCGGGCTGAGCGGTCAACTGCCAAAGATAAGAAACCACATCCCAGCGCTCCTGCTCGTTCAATCGATCCGCCCAGGAAATCATGGCCGTGCCTTCCACGCCCAATGTCGTCACCTGCCAAAGCGCCGACGGCGTGAGGCTGCGCAACCTATCACCGCCGAAATCCGCTGGCTTGGGTTCGACGCCGGGAGCGGCCGGCCCGCGTCCGTCGCCTTGGTCGCCGTGGCAGATCGCGCACTGAAGATGAAAAATTTTCTTCCCGCCGGCTAAGGACGGGCTTTTCTGCGGCAAGGGCCGGACATCGATACCGAAAACCCGGCTCAAATTCAAATTAACGGCCTCGGTCAAACCGCGCACCGCCGCCGGGGAGGCTTTGGTCCGGATCATGTCCTGCAATTTAGCGGCGTCCTTCAGCAACGAGGAGCTTTCAAAATCGGACAAGCCGGCGTCCACGACCGCGCGCGCCAATTGCTCGCGGGCTTGGGCGATGAATTCCGAGGCTTCCTGATATTCGACGGGGTTGATGATCCGGCCTTCGGCCACGCCCTCGGCGTATTCCAACGAGGCGATATTGAAGGTGAAGGCGATGCGCTTGACCCGCTCGCCCATGGCTTCGCCGCCCGCGTTTAAAACGCCGGCGGCGGACAACGCCAAGGCCGCGGCAATGACTCTTACTTGAAATGCCATTTCATCCTAGATAGCTAAAAACAGCTTTATTATAAATAAATATCGTCTTTTTGAAATGTTATTTCAATTTATATTGGTTTATTTAGCACAACTACCGCAGGAACGGGGAGACTCAAAGACCGATAAGCTTAAGCAGTTTCTGCCACCAAGTTAATTCAACCTGCGTCTCTTTTTTTGCCTCAGGGGGCTTGTAATCCGGGGGAGCGATGAAGACGGGCAGTCTAAAGCATGCCGTTCTGGGCCGGCCCTCCTCCCGGGTTATCCAAAATTTGCCTTTTTGGGCCTGCGCCAGGGCATTGACGAGCTCAAGACCCAGGTCAAATTTTTGCTCATCGGAAACACCCTGCGCCTTTTTGAATTCGTCCAAGGCCTTCTCTAAGCCGGACTGCTTTAGGGCGCCGGGCGCATTGGCGATGCCGAACACAATAAAACCCTCATGCTCCTGGGCGCCCTTCTGGGCCCAGACAGTGACGATCGACCCCTCCGGAGAACTCTTGATGGCGATGGCGATCAAATGACGCAGCATTTCAAGAGAGCGCTTGGGATCGCATTGCGCCAAGGGCAAACTTTTTTCCAATTGGGTTTCAATGCGAATTTTCCTTTCTTGCGCCCATGAAGCCGTTTGCTCGGTGGCGTCATGAATCAGGGTGTAGACCGAGTAGGATACGTTAAAGACTTTAAGCTGAGCTGCGGCGATATCCGAATAAGTCTTGAGGCTCTTAACCGAAGAGGCGAGCCGTTCCTGTTGAATCTTAATCTGTTTAAAGAGCTCTCGATGATCGGCATCCATGCGACTGGACATGCCGGAATCAAACCGAGCTAAATGCTGGGATAAGGTTTCAAGAGGGGCGCTCAAGGTATCAATCACCGTGGCCAACATATCTTTCTTAAGCTGATTGTATTGTCTCAACAGCGTTTCCTGGGGCGGCGATACCAGCAGGCCCACAATTCGTTCGTCTTCATTGTAAATGAGGGAGCCGCTGGCGCTCATGGCGTGCTCCAACTGCTCATCCGCTCGATAGGTGGCCGCAAGGGAAACCGGCTGGGAAGGCAGGGTTCCCAGTTCCTTGGACAAGGCCAGCAGGTGCAACGCCGGTTCAATAACCTCCGCGAGCGTTTGGCCGGATAAATCTTTTTGCTTACGATTAAATAACGCCTCGGTGACCGAATCAACGCTTAGAATGCGGCCATCGCGGTCTATGGTGGCGAAGCCTGAAAAAAACCTGCCTAAAATTCCGTAAATACGTTTGATCTCATTTTCAAAACGAACGATTTCGCCCAACAGAACCCTTGTGGCTTCATTGACTTCAATTTTTTCCTTATCTTCCCCCGCCCCTTGCCCGGATTGGCCGGGTCCGCCTGAGCCGCCAGGCTCTTTGGAGCCGGGCAATTTGGACAGAATCGCTTTCAAAGAAGGGCTGCCGTCGCCGGACTCTTGGCCGGAGCCTGCGCCCATGCCCTGGCCGCCATTGCCGGACAAGCCCCCGTATCCGATTCCTTGACCAAGGCCCTCTCCGCCCGCCGCAGCGCCGGTCTCCTTAACAACGATGTCTTCATTTTTATCCATCTTCACGTAAAACGCCTCGTTGGCGCGAATATGAACAATCTTTCTTTCTTGCAGCCAATTCTCGGCGTGAAATTCTTTCTTGTCTTTGATATTTTCCCGGAATAATTCGCAAAAACCGGCTAATTCATCGAACTCGATGCCCTTGAGAAAACTAACGCTGTGAAGATTGAACCCTAGAAAAAGATTCCTGATGCCGCTTCCCTGTTCCTTGAGATTGCCCACAAAGCGTCCGTTGACCAACAAACGGTCGTGATCCAGATAAAAAACGATTTCTTCATGGGCATCGCCGTCGAATATCTCAGCCAGCAAGGCCAAAGCTTCGGACAAGGACTTGCGCACGACCGGATGCGCCGGGGTATACACTTGAGCCTGGGAAAAAGCGCGGGCCAGAAAAGTCAAAATTTCTTTCGAGGCCAATTCAAGGGTTTTCATGGGCGCCGGCAGCATTAGATTACCAGCGAAAACCCCTCGACGCAAGGTTAATTTTTACGGGTTGCGTTTGCCCCGAGATTTAGGGGCGGATTTTTTTGATTTGGAGGCAGGTTTGGACGGCTCTTTTTTCTTGTTTTGAACCGGCATGGTTTCAAGCCCGGACGGAAGCGTTTTGTTCTCTTGAGGTTGGGCGACGGCCGGCGCTCGAACGGCGGGCGGCGGACCGACGCGCTTCCTCATGTCTTCGAAAAAACCTTTGAGGCCCTCCAGAAGCGAACGCGCCAATTTTTCCTGAAAAACAGGGTCATTGAGCATAGCCTCCTGGTCCGGAAAAATAAAATAGGCCGACTCCACCAGCGCCGCGGGCATCAAGCTCATGCGCGCCACCATGATATTGCCGTAGCGCAATCCCTCGTCATAAAGAGGGACGTTCCTCTTGTACGCTTCGCGGATTTTCTGGGCCAAGGGCATGCTGTGCGGGTGATAATAAAAAAGCGAAAACCCATGAGGCAGAAGAAACGGATTTTCCCCGTCGCCTAAAGCATTGTTGTGCAGGCTCAGGAAGGCGTCGGCCTTCACGGACTGCGCCAAGCGCACGCGATCCTGCAGGGAAACCTCGATATCCGCGTCCCGGGTCAACAACACGCGCGCGCCTTCTTTTTCCAGCAACGGTTTAAGCAGAAGAGCCGTTCTGAGATTCAATTCCCGTTCGGTCAAGCCCATCGGGCCGATGCGCCCCGGATCCGAGGGCGAATGGCCCGGGTCCAGAACGATGAGCCGCTCATCCAAAGCGCTTTTGGGCGGCGGCGCGAAAACGGGCGGATGCCGTATTTCAACCTTCAGGATTCCGTTTTCGTAATACGCGTCATAACCCAACATGGGCTTTTTTGTCTTGATTTCAACGGCCGCGACCTGGGTCGCCTCCTGACGCCAACGGATCCAATCCACGAACGTGTCCGATGAGTCATAAACGATCCAATTAAGATAGGCGTAAGTATGGTAAAGCTTCAACCGCAAAAAATCATCCTCGAGGAGTTCGGCCTGGAAAGGCACCTTGTCGCTCATGCCTAAAAGCGCGTACGTAGCGGAGCTCGACGCCTGAGTCCCCGCACTGCTTAACACCGCGCGCGGCTGGGGCGTCGCCCGGGGCAAAAATTCAAGCTTGGATGTTTCGATCCATCCGGATTCCGCGTCGGAAAGCCAGAGCCGCGACTCATCGCCCATTTTGCCGTCGACTAAAACCTTGACGCCGCCGGGAAGGAACATCATATAGCCGGTCAACGGCCCTGTGCGCACCACAGCCGAATCCGATTTGCCGGGCGCAACCACGGCCACGGCCCAGGGCCCACGAAGGACCGTCACAAGGCCGGAGGCCTTGGCTTTGACCTTCCCTTTCTTGCCCTTAAGGAAAAAACGTATTGCGGCGCGCTTAAGTTTATCCTCAGGCTGAATTTGATAAGCGCCGCTGTAAAGTCCGGAACCCGCGCCCTCGGCAAGAGGCCATTCGCCGTCGACGCCTTTAATTTGGAAATACCCTTTCATGCGCGGAGCGGCCTTGATTTGAACGCGCAGCCAGTCGCCGGGCTTAAGCTCGACGTCTTTTCTGGGCCAGGTAAACTCCTCCTCGATCGTGCGCTCATCCGCGACACCCGGCTCCAAGGACTTGCTCACGTAAATTCTGTGATCAAGCGTGCTGGTGGACCCGGAAAACTCGGCCTCGCAAACAAACGTGAATGTTCCGTGGGCGACCGGCAGGTACGCCAGGAATCCTCCGTTATGATAAAGAGGGACGCTGGAACCGTTGATGCGGAAATTTGATTCGGGCGGCTGGACATTGCCCAAAATAAACACCGCGCGCTGCGCGCCGACCTTGCGGTCAAACTCCGGATAATTGACTTTAATCGAGGGCGTGGAAAAAACGACCGGGGCCGGTTGAGCCCAGGCAAAAGCAACGGACGTAAACCACAACCCGCTCAGCAAAACCCCTCGGTTCATCCGCATCAATTCAACGACCCGCCGGACGTCGAGAGGACAAGCTTGCCCGTGGTGCGGCCGGATTCCAAGACCTCTTGGGCGCGGGCCGCTTCGCTCAAAGGATACACGGTCACTTGAGGCGGTTTCAGACGCCCTTCGCCGAGCCAGCGGATCAACTCGTCCATGGCCTCGTCATAGAGGTCCGTGCGCGAAAAAAGGAACGACAGATTAAACGCGATCACGCTTTTGTTTTCTTGAGTCATGCGCAGCGGGTTGAAACGCGGCATGCGGATCACGTCACGGATGATGTGCAGCCAATTGGTGCCGCCGCCCGCTTTAGGGAACATGGAATGAAATCCATAAACGATGAGCTTGCCGCTGGGGCCCAAATGCCGGTAGCTTTCCTTGAGCGTGTCGGCGCCGTTGGCGTCCAAGATCAAATCATAGCCTTGAGGCGCCAGTTGCCGGGCCTTCGCCCAAAAATTCCCGGCGCTTTTGTCGATGACCGCGTGCGCGCCGCCGGCGAGCGCAAAGCCGGTTTTGGCGGCGGAACCCACGACCCCGACCACCTCGCATTTCGCGATTTTCAAAATTTGACAAAGCGCGCCCCCAACTCCGCCCGCGGCCGAATGAACCAAAGCCGTCATGCCCGGGCGCAAACGGATATTTTGATGGAGCGCATGATAGGCGGTCAAAAAAACAGCGGGGAAAGCGGCGGCCTCCTCCATGCTCAATGCTTTGGGCAACGGCCTCAACTGCCGCGCGGGAACAGCCACATGAGTCGCATAACCACCGAAGCGGGTGATCCCGAAAACAGCGTCGCCCTTGTTGAAATGATCCACATCCGGGCCCGCGGCAGCCACATGCCCGGCGATATCGAAGCCCGGGGTGATGGGCCAGCCCACATATTTTTTAGCCGAGGCGTAAAGCCCCCGGCGCACTACGCAATCCGCAAAATTGACGCCCACGGCCTTGGTGCGCACCAACACCTCGCCCGGACCCGGGGCCGGGTCAGGATGAGTTTCCAGCCGCAGTTCGCCGAAACCCCCGGGACGATGAATGACGATTTTTTCCATGAGCCCGACTATTTTAGTTTTTTGACGGCGGCTCCTCCCTTAGGCCCTCCGGGGAACTATCAGATGGGACTTAAGTCCCAGGAATATAACGCTTTTTTCACTTAAGCTATTTAATGATGAACCCCAAGACAGCCGTTATTTTTATCGGCGTTTTGCTTCTGTTAGGACCCGATGCCCGGGCCCAAATCATTATCGCTTCGGACGGTCGCGAATACGATTGCTCGCAAGTCTGCCATAGCGAATGCCCTAATGCGAACGCTTGCGTCGCCGAGCCGACCACGCTGCCGACGATTAGAACGACCTTAAGCAACATCGGATTGACGCCTCAAGGCGACAATGACGTCGGCTATGCCAACTTTCTTCATTTTCTTTGGAGCTACGAAAACCAAGCCCCCAGGGAGTTGTATCAGGATCTGGAAATCCCGCTGTACTCAGGCGATGCCGCCGCCATCGTCCTTTTAGACGACTTGCTTAACGCCTCAAGGGACTATGCCAGCATCGCCAACAGCAATCAGGCTAATGTTCGCGCCATGGCCAGGGAAACCTATGAGCGCCGCATCGGGGAAATCGCCTCGAGCCGCAGCAACCGTAATTTCTCATCACAAATCAGAAACGCGATGACCGCCATTGCCGCGGAGAATACCGCGCATAACCGGCGCCTGCAGCAACTCAACGCCAATTTGGCGGCCATCAATATCAACAGGGAATGCGTTTTCCGCGGCGCGGATTCCCGCTGCGTCGAAGCGCCGTTGAGCTGGTTTTATAATCTCGAAACCCGGCGGTTTACCGATTTTGCCCTGACCATCGATCAACTGCGCCAAGAAGGCCGGGGAGAACGAGCCAGGTCCATGCTTGTGGACACGCTGGCGATTCTTGACGGCGCCAGAACGGGCCGTTATGACAACCCCAACACGGACGGCGCCGCGATCCGCCTCGGCGAATGGGAAAAGGCCGCCCTGATTTACCACGGTCTCTCTTCCCTCTCCGGCGGCGGGTACAATTCTTATGAGTATGAAGTCCCCAATTTCGGAAGCCTGTCCGGAACGTACGCGGAATTCTCAGGATTTTTGTCCGACTTGCGCGATGAGCGCGCCGCCGGATATGTGCCGGTCCCCCTCCCCGAGCCTTGCAACGAAATTGACGACGACTGCGATAGCGAAATCGACTAAATTTATTTCGCTTGCCTGATCCAAACCAACGCCTGCGGATCGCGGGTCAATTCATAGTAACGGCCGAATACCCGCCCGGCTTCGCTGAAACGGCGCGCCGCCAAGAGCGTTGCGCCCCAATTTTTATACACAGGGGCAAAATCAGAATGGACCCGGCTCACCTGAAGATAGCAAGCCAACGATTCCTCCAAACGGTTCATGCGGTCTAAAACCACGCAGGCGTTGAGCAGATGAGTCGCTTCCCCCGGTTCCTGCCGCGCGGCGAATTCAAATAAAGGCAGCGCCTCGGCCCACAACCGGCGCTCGCCGGCTTGAGCTCCCAACAGGCCGGCGGCGCGCGACACGTTGCCGTAAAGCCAGAGAGCGTCTCCGCCTTTATGAACGGCCGCCCTGAAATCAATCAACGCGTCGGCGGGCTTGAACAAATGCGCTGCGGTTTGGCCCCGGGCGAAATAATAATAAGGAATCAATGATCGCTCTCGATAATGGGGGCTGGGTCCCCCCTCGAGGCCGCGCAAAGAATAGAACGGCCATAAAGGAACGAAGGAATTCATCGCCGGCGGTTTTTCCCGCCTGAGCTGAACAAGGCCCGCGGGAAGCAGACGGGCGGGCTCGATCAAATCCAGACTGAGCGTTTGATAAAAAAGAGTTTCCGTGCGGGCCAGATTGTTTTCAAAAGCCGCGCGCATGTTCTCCCGGACATCGCGCGGCGTCGAACGGAACTCGAAGCCGTAAATGCTCGGATAAACCAAACCGGCCCGGTCGCGCACGCGCAAACTCTTAGGATCGGCGGCCGATCCCAAATCCGGACGGCGGCGTTCGGCCAGGATCAAATACGCCAGCGAGTACATGGTGTCGTCGCCGCCTTCCATGAAAAAATACGCGTTCGGAGCGATGCTTTTCAAAAGATTCTTGCCATAGTCGTAGACGAGATAATTGCCGCGTCTGGATAACAACGGCTGGGTCATCGACAAAAAAAACGCAAGCGCGCCGAGCGCCGCCGAAACTCCCGCCGCCGCTTTTTCTCCCCGGCGGATGCGCACGGCCTCGAACGCTTTCTCCATGCCCATGGGCGCGGCCAGGGCCAGGCAAATCAACGGCAACAGATAGAAGCGCTCCAAGGCTCCCGACGTTTGCGGATCGAACGGAGGATTGCCTAAAAACAAAAAGAACGGGCCGGAGAAGAAAAATCCTGCGGCCAAAGACCAAGTCCATGCCCGGCGTTCTTTCGAAAAAAACCCGACAGCCAAACCAAGAAGGCCCAGCACGCTTAAGACGGCGCCGGCGGGCTCATGCCCGAGTCCTTGGGCGAATCTCTTGGCCTGACGCCGGTAATTGCCCGCGGTCTTCGATTCAGCCGCTTCAACGGTCAGCTTGGTGCTTCCGTAATCCTTACGCGTGAGCACATGCCAAAAGCGCGGCCAATTGCTGGGGTTGCCCCAATTTAAAGCCGGTTGCCGGGCCGCGGCCACGGGCAGATAGGCGTAAACGGAAAGGCCCAAAAAAAACGCCAAAGCGCCGCCCGCCAAAATGTTCAACACATGGCGCCGGGTTTGGCCGGAAAAAGCCAGGATCGCGTAAGCCGGAGCCAGAAGAATCAATGTGTGGTGATTGCCCATGAAAAGCCCTAACGCAAAAGCCGCCGCCAAAAATCGCCGCTCCCAAAGCAGCCAAAAAATAAGCAAAGCGCCGAAAACTAAAAGCGCGAACACTTCGATTTCCGTGCCCACGGTCAGGGCATGAGGTTCCGAGATGAAAAGCGCCCACAGAGCCAAAGCCGCCCAAATCGAAAGTCCGAATTGCCGCCGGCACAGCAGCCATAGAACGGACGAACCCGCGGCCATCAACATGACGCTGAGCAAATTCAACCGATAAGCAAGGGAGCCGGGGAAAACGGCTAAAGCGGCTTTGCCCAAAAGAAGGTAGAAAGGATACCCCGGCGCATGGGCCACGCCCAAAGTCGCGCCGGCAGCCGCGAATTCTCCGGCATCGCCCACGGTCAAGGACGGCGCCATGCGCCAAAGAAACCAGGCGAAGGAAGCCCAACAAACGGCGAACATCTCCCAGCGCCTCATTTGACTTGATCCATGCTAAAAACCTGATTTACTCTTACACTATAAAAGAATTGAAAACGAATATTGGCTTTCTGTTAATCCCTCTGCTGATATCCGGCGCTAGCGTCCAAGCGCGATTTCTGGAGGGCTCCCAGCAGAAAGGCGAAAAGTCAAAAATTTCGCGGGATGATGAAATCCATCGCGCCGTAGATCCCATGGGTGCGGCTATTGAAGATTTGGCCGAAGAAGCGCGGCGGGAACTTCATCGCTTAACCTGCGAGGATCTTCATAGCGCGGTCTGCGGAACCATCGGGCATCAAGACTATATGCGGCGATTCGAGGAGCGCAAGGATGCCATCAAAGATAAAGCCGCGCGGCGAACGGCTCGAACCTATCGCATAAATCCGGAAAATTTCTGGGGACGATTGGCTGAAATCAAAGCTGAAAACAGCGCGCTTGAAGAACGAATTTACGATCACTATATCCGCAATATCGGCCGCGAACTGCATCGCCTGCTGCACGACGAGGATTTAACCAGCCAATTCATGCGCATGAACGATTACTACAAAATGCGCCGCGCCATGGGGGCTGCGATCGACGCCCAGGATTTGCCCGATGAAACGAAAGGAACCATGAAGGGCAAAGTCGGCGATCTCGAATTCATCTGGCCCGACCAATTTTTCCTTGAGGGCAACGAAATCTCCAAAGAAGAGAGAGATGAATTTAAAATGTTTTGCGGTTTTGACGGCATGAACTACAGGGATGCTTATTTCAATGTCCGTAATAACAAAACGTATATGGTTTTATGCCCCGGCACCCTGCTGGCCGCGGTCACGCCCGGGCTTGAAGGCGTTCCCATGTCCTTGTCCGCGCGTTTTGAGTATTTAGCGTTCGTCATCGGCCATGAGATCGGCCATATCATCGACACCAGGGAGCATGCAGGGGCATTCGATAGAATGAGCGGCTGCGTGGCCAATGAATTCGTTCCCTCGCCGTCGAATTACATGAGAGAGATTTCAGCGGATTACTGGAGCGCCGAAGCCCTGTTCCAACACTTAAACAACAACGGCGATCAGGAAGAAATCCGCAACTTTTTGACCCGCTCGTTCAACATTATTTGCCTAGGCGATGACGACGGCAAACATCCGGCCGTGATCATCCGTCTCAACACATTCATTGGAAGAAATCCGAACCTACGGAGGATTGCGGGCTGCGAGCCGCCCATCGCTGCCGAACCTGCCTGCACGATTGCCGGAGAAACGCCGGCCCCTCCGGCGGAAGCGTCAACGACTAGCCCGTAAGAGCGCCCCAGCGCCGCCAAATCCATTCAGCCAAGAGCAGCGCCGAAGCCAACAGCAAACAAAAAACCGGCAACAGACGATCCAGCCGCGATGACGCGGCCAGGGGCACTTCCTCAGAACGTTTGAGGGCTTCCAGCAAATGCGCCGCATAAGCCTCGGGCATCCCGCCGAGCCACTCGGAAGATTGGCCCAATAAAATGCCGGCGTTGCCTCGAGCCAAAGCCTCCAAATGGGCCAAATCCTGGGAGCGGCGTTCCTCAGCCAGCGACTCATCCAAGCGCAGCAAGGCTTTAGCCTCCAATGTCTGAGCGCCGGAGCGGGCGCGAAAACGCAAGGCCTCATCGCCCAACGAAAGGTCGGCGGAGCCTTCGTAGATGCCGCTTCCCTCGGCACGCTCGGTCAAAGCAATTTTTTGTTTCTGCGGCCATGATTCCAGCGTCAACTGGCCTTTGGGGCCGCCGTCCAATCGGGCGGTGACCTTGGCTCGGCCGTCAGGCCCGCGTTCAATGTAAACCCTCAGGCCCTCATTCAAGGCGTTCTCACGGCTGACCCAGCCCAAGAGCCCCTCCCAGAACGCGTCATAGAGATCGACGCCGCGGCCCTGCGCCCCGTAATTCGCCTTCCAAAGCCAAGACCCGGCGAATCCGACCCATGCGGCCCGGCCCTTGCCCCAAGAACGCAGGGCAACGGCCGGGTTCGACCGGCCTGTTTCCGAATTTTTAAGCGCGGCGATCATCAACGGATGCCGGCCTTCAGACTGCCCAAGAGGCCCCGATGAAGCGGCGGTAATGCCGTGCGGATACGCCGTGTAGCGCGAACGCAGAGCCGCGGTCCAAGAGTCAAGATTGCGGGCAGGATCATGATGAAGCCCGAAGAGGCGATTCCAAAGCCCGGCATCCTTGACCGAAAGCTCATGAGGCCCGATGGAAAGCCCCTCTTGCGCATCGGGAACAAGGCCGAACGTTTCCGCCAAAAAAACGCCCTGACGGTCCTGGGGGATGAGGGCGTTCGAACCGCTGATAAAAATGACGCCGCCGCCGCCGGCCGCGAACGCGCGCACGTTATCCAAATACGCCGGCGGCAGGGCGAAGCGGGCGAAAGAAAAATCATGCAGGATGAGCACGTCGAATTCCGACAAATTCTGAGTAAAAATGTCCTGGTGCGGGAACGGAATCAACGAGAGTTCCTGTTCGCCGTAAGGAGGAATGTCTTCGGGATTCCTCAAGATGACGAAGCTGACCAGTTCGCGGGATGATCGCGAACGGATCAACTCGCGCAAATAGGCGTAATCGAAGGCCGGACGTCCGCAGACGTAAAGCACGCGCAGCTTTTCCCGCAGAACCTCGGTGCGCAAAACAATCGCGTTGTTGGCGGCGTTGGCGTCCCAAGGGCCGGGCAGGGCTCTTAACTCCCAATTTTTTTCCCCCACCTGACGCGGCACCGGCAACGTCAATTCCATGTCCTGCGGAGGGAATCCCGACAAGGTCATGCTCGCCCGCCACAGCGTCTCGCCGGTGTCCAAATCCTTTAAGTTAAGCCGGACCGTATCCCTTAAGCCCGCCGGGTAAATCACCTTCAACCGGAAAGGAGCCTCCCCGCGGGCGAAAATCGCGGATGGAAAGCGCAAATCCGCCAACTCCAAATCGCTTTCCGGTTCCCCCCCGAAAGCGATGGGGTAAATTTTCAGCCTCGTGGAGGGCGGCGGCGAACTCTCGGTCGCGACCCCGTCGGATAAAACGATGACGACCGAAGCGCTCGCAAGCTCGGCGCCGAGCTTTTCAACCGCCGATGAGAGGCGTGTTTCCGGGCCCGCCGGAAATTCCAGGGCCGCGGCCGGTGATTTCGCCGCGGCAAGGTCCGAACTAAACGCATGAGCCGCCAACTGCACGTTTTGTTCCCGCGCCCAACGCCCCAACTGCTCCAAAACCGATTTCAAGGAACGTTCATTGTCCGCCATCGAGCGGGATCGATCGATCAGGCAATGAATCGTTTTGCCGATTTTCTCCGGCGGGCGCCGCGCCTGGCGCAAGCCTCCCAAAGCCGCGGCGATTAAAGCCAGAGCCGTCAAACGCATGGCCAACAAAGCATAACCGGTCCCGGACTTCATCGGGGCGCGGCGCCGGAAATGATAAAAAGAAAATCCCAACCCCGCGGCCATGGCCATGAGTCCCGCGACCCAATAAGCGTCTTTCATTCCCAGTTCAATCATCATCGTTTGAGTTTCTGAAGGATATAGGGCAGATGAATAATGTCTTCCTTATATGTCCCCGTCAGCGCATAGAGAAAAATATTGACGACCAGTTTGAAGCTTTCTTTGCGCTGCTCTTCGCCGCCGGGATAGCACCCGAACAGATAGCGCCCCTCGGCGTCCTTGAGCAGAGCCCCTAAAAGATCATTGCGGCTGAAAATCAATCCGTAGCGTTCGCCGATTCTAATGCCTTCAACCACGCGGCTGCGTTCAAGCACGCCGCCCGTCCCGCGGACCAAATAAAAAGATTTAAACAGCGCGTGCTTGGGAGAAATCGCTTCAAGCTTGGCTCCCTCGAAAATCAGCTCCATCTCCCGGCGGATTCTGGCGTCGAGGCCGTCGCTATCCGCGCCCCGGCTCCCTCGCGCCGCGGCGGCGCCCAAGCCTTCGGCCCCCAACACCACGATGGTTCCGCCGCCCAACTTGACCCAATTGGCGAGCGCCGCCCGCTCGGACGGACTCCATCCCTTGAAAGCCGGGGTCGCCAGCAAAAACACCAGAGCGTGAGATTGGAGCTCCTGGGCCGTGGGGCGCACCGGCTCCTTGACCAAAGGGTCAAATTCAACGCTGGTCGCTTCCTCGAGAGCGCGCGCCACCTCCCGCCAAACCGTGGGATAAGGATCGAAATCCGACGCGTCGCCGTAGCGCAACACGCCGAGGCGCACCTGATCCGGACGAAAGGCCCAGGATGGAAGGGCCGCAATCAAAACGAGAACGGCCGCCAAACAATTTTTCATTTGGGCTTCCCCGAAAAAAACAGTCCGGCGGCCGATTCCGCGGCCAACAGGCACAACACCGCGACAAGAAAAGGCCGCGTCAATTCCTTGGCGCCCAACAGCGCGGCCGCTTTTTTGGGATTCCTCAGGATTTCGGAAACAGTCACTGAAACCCACGCGGCCTCAGGCCCGAGGAGCGAACGGATTTCCCGGTTCGACGCTTGAGCCAGGTCGGACTCCTGCGCCGAATGATCCAGATACGTCGCTAAAAATTGCGGCGCATCCTGCCGGGCGACGGCCAAGGGAAGATGCCCCCACCTCAAGCGATAAATCCCCAATTCATCGAGCGGCCCGAGCGAAACGCCGCCCTCTTGAGCGCGCCCGGCGAGCGCCGCTCCCGAAGGAGCGACGGCGGACGGCGGCCCGAAAGCGCCGTCGGGAAGAGCCGCGTTCCAGCTTGTCTGCAAGGCCGCCCTGCGCGGCAGGGTCTCGACGGCCGTTTCCTCAACCAACGCCCGGATCAAGGTCACGAAAAATCCTTTCAGCGGCAAATTGGACCATTCCAAATCCGCGCTCGTCAGCAATAAAAAAACCCGCCCCAAACCCGCGCGCCCCTCGGCCAGCAACGGCGTTTGAACACCGGAACTTTCGAAAACCAGAAGGGATTTTTGCTTGCTTAAACCCTGTTCCAAGCGCAGGAAACGGCTGACATGAACGCGGTCAAGCTCAAAGGCCCGGACCGTACCGCGCGAAACCGTCCCCAGCCATTTGGCGTCGGACGCGGATTGGCCCGCGCCTGAGGAAACCGGCGCGGGCTCATCGTCTGCGATCACGAGCCTCCCATCACCCCCTTCTTGCGCCGGACCGGCGATGACGCCCAAGAGCTTCGCCAGTCCGTCGCGATCCACATGTTCCCCGGCGGTGACGATGAGTTTGCTGTTGTGTCGCCCAAGATAATCGCGCAGCAGATCGATTAAAGCAGGAGAAAGTTTTTTAGGATGCAGCAGCCATATCTGCCCGACGGCGTCCGCCAGCCGTCCCGACGGCGCCAAGCGATTGGCTTCATCCTCGGTGATCCAGCTCCAACGGGAGGCGCCGTGCATGACCCGAAGCGCCTCCCGGATATAAAAACTTTCGCTTTCCGCGGCGCGGCGGCCCGGCTCGCCGTCGATGATCAAGATCGATCCTTCGCTTTGCGCGGTCAGCACCAGATACTCCTGATCATCAATCGCGAGCCGGTCTTCTTCAAGAGCCAGACGCACGGGTCGCTCCGCGTTTTCCTTAACCAAAGCAGCCAGCGGCAAGGTCGTCCGGCCGCAATTTTTGACGCGACTCGCCGCCAATGTCGCGTGATTGACGGCGTCTTCGACGCGCAGGGCTAGTTCCGGCGGCTTGGCCTGGGCCCCGTAACAAAAAATATCGACTTCGGCGTGGCCGGCGCCTTGATCGTAGCGCGCCGTCAAGCGCCGGTTCGCCGGAGGCTCCGAATGCGCGTTGACGAAAACAACCGGCACGTTCCCAGGCCACGATCCGGCCGCAGCCGACGGGTTGAACCCATGGCGGGCCATGTCCGTGAACACAAACACGCCGCCGACGCGATCCAGGGACGCGCGTCCGGTTAAATATTTCACCCAGGCCGCCTGGCTCGTGGTACGAGTGACGACGCTCGTCGATCCCAGCGCTTGGCGCCACGATCCCCCCTGCCCGGGAGCCAGGGCCGCGCTTTCCTCTGCGGACTGGGAAAAAGAAAAAACGCCGATGGACGCTCCGGGGAAGGATTCCTCGATGGTCCGGCCGACGAGTTCGGCCGCCTGCTGGCTGCGCGAAAGCATGGATGAACCGCCCGCGTCTTTATAAGCCATGGAAAAAGATTGATCCATCACCATCCAAAATTCACGCCGCCCGCTGGCGCCGGGGGATTCGGCCTCGAACAAACCCTTAAGGATGGGCCGCCCCAAGGCCGCCAGCGCCAACGCCAGCGCCAAAGCGCGCAGCAAAGCCAAAAGGACGTCCCTTAAACGCCGCTGAGGGAGGCGTTCCTCCAAGATATCCCGCAGCAGGCGCATATTAGTGAAGACAAATTTGCGGCCCGTTTGGCGGCGCTGATAAAAATGAATGACAATAACGCCCGCAGCCGCGAATAAAGCGGCCCAGGCGAAGATTGGATTAAGAAATGTCGGCGCCACGGAAGCTGCGGCTGTGAAGGTAACGGGCGATGGACTCGCCGATATTTTCGTTCGTTCGGAACACCTGATAGTCGATCCAACGCTCGAACAACCGGCTCTTGAACAAACGCTCCTCTTGCTGCCAGCGCTGCCGGTAATCCGCCGCGATTTCAGCCATATTCAAGCGGGGCGCGGAATTATTGTCCTCTTCGGCCGGCTCGATCACAAGAGTGCCCGCGGGCGCGCGCGTCAAATCCTCCTCGATGGGATCCAACACGCGCAAAGCCGCGACTTCGTGGCCCGCGGACGACAGGGCCTCGAACGCCGCCGCCATATTGCCGGGATCATCCCCCAAAAAATCCGAAATAACGATGATGAGCGAACGCTTGCGCGTGATCTCGGCCAAACCGGATAAACTTTTAGGGAAATCGGTGCGGGCGCCGAAATCCGCGAACGCCTCCATTTGATGCACGCAGGACGCCAGCGTCGCCCAGGATGCTTTAGGCGAGTGAACGCCGATCAAACCCCGGGCGAACAGCGCCAAGCCGCAGGCGTCGCGATTGGCCAGGGCAAGATAAATCAAGCCCAGCGCGCCCTTGGCGGCCCACGTCCATTTGTCGATGACGGCGCCTGGGCCCTTAAACCTCATGGACCGGCTCGCATCCACGGCGATGAGCATGGTGCAATTGGTCTCGCCTTCATAAGAACGCAAAAAATAACGGTCCTTGCGGCCGTAAATTTTCCAATCGATGCGGCGGGGATCGTCGCCCGGCGTGTACATCTTGAAATCCACGAATTCGGTGCTGGCGCCCCGGGACATCGACGTGACGTTGGAGCCGGTGACCGCGTTTCGTTCCGCGAAACGCGGCAGAAGCCTCAGGCCCTGGAGCCTGGAAAGAACTTCGGGATCGAGCAGAGATTCCGCCACATTCACGCTTTAGGGTCCGTTAATAAATTAATGATCAATTTGGAGGCCCAGATTTGCACCGAATGCTAGGCGCGACGACGATGGCGTACCCTTGCGGTACGTTGAGGAGGAGCAACGACGCAGTCGGTGCGAAGATGGGCCTCCCCGAAGGGCCGGGGCGCTTTTGGGCTGCGGCTGCGTTGCCGCGAGGCTTACGTGCCCTGTGGGCACGCCGCGCCTCGCGGCGCCTT
>JACPAN010000001.1 GCA_016180815.1 Elusimicrobiota bacterium | reverse complement strand
CCCGGAAAGGATTTTCTCCGGCCTCAATTCTTCTGGCGGCATCGGCCATCAAAGCCGGAGGGTACTTATTGGGTCCCTTTTTAACCGTTGGCATCTGCTTCGTTAAAACCTCCCCAGACTTGTTTCATTGCCCTGCGAACCTTGCGTTGGTAATTCTTCTGATAACGCCGGTCCCAGAGATGGCGGCACTCGACGTGAATCCTCTGGTTCGGAAATGCCGGATGAAAAAACTTCTTGCAAAACTTGCATGTTCGTTTGGGATAGGTCCCCTTACTCATTTTTTAACCTATGGGCATCGCTTAAGTCCATAAAGCGTTTAAACGCTTGACGCGGTTCCTGCGGCTGGCGGCGCACTAAACCGCCAAATTCTTTTTTAATTCGATGGATTCTCCGTAACGCATCCGCGTCGTCTTTAAGATCAGCCAGGGCCGCGACCTCTTCCAGTAAATAAGTAACCAAGCTGGGCTCTTCTTGCTGGGCCTCCGCAAGATATCGGGGGTCGGCGACATACAGTATCTCCTCGCCGCCAAGAATATCGGATTCAATGACCGCCCACTTGCAGTGGCCTTGAGTTTCCGGCTTTGCCTTTGTAGGGGCCGAGGGTTGGGGCGTTAAAGGCTTGCTGGAATTGCGGCTGAGGAGGTGGGTTAGGCTGCCCATTGGACCCCCAACTTTTGGATGGCTTTAGTGCATTGGTGCAATGGTGCATCAGAAACCATGTGTGTGTATTTATTACCTATTTTCATTTTTCCATCCCCTAACCCCTCTTATTAATTAACTCCCCAATAAGGAGAGATACATTCCTGATGCACCAATGCACCAATGCACTTTTAGACATAAAAGCCTTGAAAATTAGACTTTTTAGCGGGTGCATCACGGGGTGCATTTAGGCCTCCATGCCAGGTAATGCACCCTGTTTTTGGTCATTTTCGGCCTCCAACCAAAAACGATGAACCCTGTCTCCGTTGCGAACCCGAACCTTCAAATCAACCCTCCAGCCGGCCCTTGCCAGGAGGGAATGCACCTCTTTTAGCCTGGCCATCAACTGCCTGGCGTTCTCAAAAGTGCGGGGATATCCATGCTCTCTTGCCAGCATGGTGAAGATATGGAGGAGCTCCCCGGCGCTGGCCTCAAAAAAGAAGCCCCTCTCATCCTCTTTAGGCATGGCATGGTACTTCTCAAGGAATTCGTCTTTGGCTTTCTCTTTCGTGCTTCTTCTGAGCGCCATAAAAGAGGCGCGAAATAAATTCAAAAACTGGAGCACGACATTCGTCTCGATGGATGTTTCCTCGGACTCCGCCTTCTGGGAACCAAGCCATTTCATCCAGAGGTTTTCCTCCAAACCCATCGGCGATTCAAGCGCATCCCAGATGAGAAAAACGAGCGCCAGGGCCTCGAACGTGCGGTCTTTGGGGTGATCCTTAAATTCCCGCTTAAGAAAAAACTCAACCTCCCGCCGTTTCTCGATCTGGGGCAGGATCTGGTGAGCCAGGAGATTGAAGATGGCTGATAAAATCAGGTTGCGGCTCTTCAGTATTTTCTGGATGGTTCCGCCTTGAGAGAATCGTGGATCATGGTGGGAAGAGTCGCAGGGGACCTCCCATTGGCGCGATAGAAGCTCTGGCTTGCCCAAGGATTCAATGCCGGTGGTCACGATGAAGGCGGTCGCTTTTTCCCGGATGATCTCCTCATCTGTAAAAAGTTTTCGCTTTTCATGGACAATGCCGGTTGCTCCTGTGAGCAGGAAATCGAGGAGTTCGCCCTTGATGTTGGCCACCTCGAGATTGTCCAGGATGGATAAGGGATTACGCGAAGCGTCAATATAGAAGCTAGCGATCGTTCCGCTCTTGGCGATATCCTCGCCGAAAATCAAGTATCCGATGAGTTTGGCCGCCGTGGTCTTGCCGGAATCCGTGGAACCGCTTAAACGCAGGAGCGGCTTGGCTGGGCAAAAATCTTTAAGAAATAGGGCTGAGGCAAAGCTGGCTAAAAGCGCCCGGTCGGTCAAGGAGCAGGGAAACTCATCAAATAGAAGCTCTTTGAATTTCTTTAAGCCTTGGGCGAGATCGGCGTTTTCAAGGTAGGCAAACGGCTGGACCCGGTCGCTGGGGGCCAGTATCACCTTGTCCTCGTTCTGGCCATTGGGCATCAGTGTAATACGGTTGGGCTCAATCTTCAAAATCCTTCCCTTCTCATCGTGGGTGTGGATGTAGATGGCTGGCTTTGCGGGGTCGCCAAATACCCAGCCAGCTGATTTGATCGGCGAGCCCGAGGAGCGCACGAAGTTTCTGAGAAACTCCCAGGCAAACTTTCCCTCTGATGTTGTGACATTGAATTGCCCGATCTTTTGAAGAAGGGAATTAAAAAGCCTGTTGTTTCCGACCGTATAAAGTTGGCCCTCTAAGCAGAGATACTCCAGCGAGGATTTAGGGTCATAGAAAAACGCTCCTTTCTTCGCCAGGTGCTCCGCCGCGGTCTGGGCAACGCTGATGTAGCGCTCATGCGCTGTTAGGTCTTTGGCGTTTCTGATGGAGTCAATTACCTGGAGCAGATCAGGGCCATTCTTGCCTTCCGCCTGATCAGCAGGCGCAAATTTATCCAGATCAACGGACGACGCATCGTCAATCAGCTTTTGAAGCTCAAGGGCGCTGTAACAGCGTTTCTCCAAGAGTTCGCCGTTGACGTTTCTGGGCTTGGTGAAAAAATCTGAAACATCCTTGTCATCTTTTGTGCCGAGAAGCGGGAGCTGAATATTTTTGATTGAGGCGATCTGGGCTTTCTTAAAAGCCCTAAGCACAATACCTTCCACGGCGGCTTGCCCTTCCGGGTCGCAGTCGTAAATCACAACAACATCCTTGCCTTTGAATAGCGGCAGCCATTCCTCCCTAAAGGAAGCGCAGCCATGAGTTGAGGTGACCGCCGCAAAACCGTTCTGTTGAAGAATGAGGCGGTCCAGCTCGCCCTCGCAAAGGATGACCTGCTTGCCTTCATACTTGGCCAGTTCGTCCGCACCGTAAAGTCTCGGCGTATTGCCGTGGCCCTTAAAATTGATCATCTTGGGCTTCTGTGTGGGGCTGTAAAGCCGTATGTTGACGAACCTTCTTTGCTCGTCGCGGACGGGGATAGCCAACCGGCGGCGATGAACGTCCCAGCCTAGCTCGTACTTTTGAATCGTTTCATTGGATAGCCCGCGTTTTTCTTTTAAGTAACGCAGGGCAGAGGGTTGGGCGTTCAAAGCCCTGGTCATCGCCTTGACCAATCCTTCGTGGAATTGCTCCGGCTTATGGCCGTTGAAACTTGGGCGCGGGATTCCGGTTTTGTCTCCCAGGGCTACTAGGGCGTCCTTAAAGGAAAATCCGGTCGTGTTCATCAAAAAATCAAACGCGCTTCCCTTGCCACAACCTGCGAAACAAGCCCACTTTCCCGAACTACGGTTAAAGGCAAAAGAAGGATTCTGATCGTCGTGGAATGGGCAGCAAGCGGCTACCCAGCCGTCGCCGCTGGTTTTCTGTTTTTTAAGCGATGAGAATAGATCGGAGAAATCCCCGATCCTCTCAAGCACCTTCTGGCGGTAATCTCTCCAGACTTGTTTTGTGTCTTCCAATCTCCCTCTCCTTCTCGTATTTCAAAAACTTCTCAAGCAGCCTGTAAGTCAGAGCCCGGCCCATGTCACGGCTTCCCGCAAAGAAAACGCACACCTTATATTTGACCGACCAGGCGATGATAGAGTTGACCGCGGCCTTGGGGTTCATGCGGGTGAATGCCGGGGCCTTCAAAAACCCATCCAGCGTGGACTCAACCACAATGGCGGCGTAATCAAGGGAGGCCAGGCGCTTAAGCTCCCTTTCAAAACGTTCGCGGCCGCTTCCCAATGAGGAATAAGCGTCCTCATGGGTCTTACGTTCGATGGCGACGTGATTCTCATATCCCAAGATGGAGTAATCGCCGCAGGCAAGCGCCTTGCATACCGCGCCGGGGTATTCATAAGGCAGCTTTTCGCGTGAATCCACGACAATGGTGAAATTGCTGTCAGCTTTCTTTTTCATTGAGAAATCCGGCAAGGCCGGTAAAACGTTTCTCCTGCCCCCGGCGCTGGACGATCTTTGGGATCTCCTCCCTTTGCCCCACCATGACGCAAAGACCCTTGGCTCGGCTGACAGCCGTGTAAAGGAGGTTCCTGTTCATCATTAGGGAACCAAAAGACTTATGCACAGGAATCACGACAGCCGGCCACTCGGAGCCTTGGCTCTTATGAACTGTAAGGCAGTAGGCAAGGTCTAGGTCGTTTTCAAATGGGTCAAGGGTGATGGCTCTGTCCGGGTTTTCAAAAAGAATTTCGATTTTTCTTGCGGCCTTATCAATTGTTTGAACATAGCCCAAATCGCCATTGACGATCCCCAGGCCGTACTCATTTTTGAGCTGGATCACCTTGTCTCCAGCCTTGAATCGACATCCCTCAATAATTGGATTTGGATTTAGGGCTTGCTGGAGCCTGGCATTGACGGCTTTACAGGAGAGCAGGGTTTTTTCCCGCAAGGGAGAAATGACTTGGATGTCGCGGAAAGGATTGAGCTTCCTCGCTTCCGGCAGCTTCCGTGTGACCAACTCAACGATTGCGGATTGGATCGCTTCCTCTTCTTTCAGGGAAAGAAAAAAGAAATCCTTGGCATTGGCGTTATCCACTAGGATGTCCTCGCCGTTTTTGATGCGGTGGCAGTTTTTAATGATAAGACCCTCATCTTGGCGTTTGATAATTGTAAGCTCGACCGCCGGAAAGGCGCGGGACTCAAGAAGATCGCGCAACACATTACCGGGGCCGACCGATGGCAGCTGGTAGGGATCACCGACCAAGATGAGCTTGGTTTGTGGTTTCACCGCCTCAAGAAACCTCGCCATGAGCGAAACGTCAACCATGCTGACTTCATCTAAAACGATCAGGTCATCCTCAAGCGGCTTATTCGGCCCTCTCGTGAACGCAAACCCGTCGTTGATTTTCTCCGGCTCCAAAAGCCGGTGAATTGTTGACGCGGGTTTCCCTGTCACCTCGGAAAGCCGCTTGGCCGCCTTGCCGCTGGGAGCGGCCAGGGCAAAACGAAAGCCCCCCGTGGCGAGATCGTCTAAGATGGATTTGACCGTGGTTGATTTGCCTGTTCCCGCGCCGCCGGTCAAGATAAAAACATTGGCTTGCCGGGCCAATTCCAAGGCTTGTCTCTGATCAGGGAAAAGTTCCATTTATGACCTCAATTTTTTAAGCAGCTTTGCGATAGCGGTCTCGTCCCGGTGGAGTGCCCGCATATATACGGCTTCTCCCTCAATAACAATGTCGCCGTCTTGTTTCATTTGGGCAAGCGCCGAAGATATTTTTTCCACTTTCACATTCAGATTTTCTTGGGCTTTGACGAGCAACATTTCAGCGGGAAGAAAGGTGTGGCCTCCACTCCCGGCTGCTTCCTTGAGGGTGTAAAGGACGCCGGCGCGGATTCTAGGGTAGCCTTCAGGCTCAAAACCAACCTTCCTTGCGATTTGATCCGCAGTCAAAAACCCCACGCCCTGCACTTTGTCAATAAGCTCATAGGGGTTCTGGCGCAGCTTCTCAGGCGCGTCCGCTCCCCAAAGCTCGATGATTCTGTGGCGCACGCGGCCGGACACAGGGACTCCGGTTAAAATTTCAGTCAAGGCTAGCTCGAGTTTCTCCTGGCTTTCAATCTTTTTAAGCATGGCCGAGATTTCCTCAGCTCTAGAGGGAGTGATGCCGGATATTTCGCGGGCTACACGTTCGGGGTTATCCTTAAGCACGGCCAATGAGTCCTTGTCAAAGGCCTCGATAATTCTTTTTGATATTTCCGGCCCCACCCACTTGGCGTTTTCCTTGAGATAGGACCGGATCGCATCGAGGCTTGTGGGATAGGACTGCGAATAATTTGCGAACGCGAAAGTCTCGCCCCAGCGCGGGCTATGGAGCCATTTTCCCTCGAACCGATACTCCATCCCTATCTGGGGATGCGCCATGTATCCCTTGACCGAAACCCCGGTGTCCAACTTTCCGATTAGAAAGTCATTCTTGTGGAACCGGATTTCGACCAGGATTCCGGCGAGAGCGCCTGTTAAAGAGGGGGCGGTCAAGAGTTTTTCTCCGCTGATTTTTAACCGCGATGGTTAGAAGGAAATCTCTTCCAGCTCTTCGGGGGCTTTCGCCTCTTCTTCAGCGCGCTCATAACCGGCGAAGGGCACGACGTTTCGCTTTTTGGTTCTGCCTTCTTCGTCCTGGTACTCCTCGACCTCAACCGTCAGATGGCACTGGCGATTCTTGATCATCTCCGGGGTAAGGTTTAACTCCTGTGTGACATCAAGACCAAGCCTGGAGCAGATGAGTTTGGCTCGTTTCATCGCGGCCTCGGAAAAGACCATATTGTCGAAGAGCTGGCGGCCGGTATGCTCACCGGAAACCACTTGGAAACGGAGCTTCCACATTTCGTCCTGGAACTGGGTTTGACTCTGCTGGACTTCAGCCACCTTGCAGAGATACTTACCCGCCGGGATGGGCGTGAAGTCCTGAACGTCGTCTACCTTGCTAAAGTCAATCTTAGGCATGAGAATTTCCTCCTGTGTTTGTCATTGGATTTTTTGAGGCCAGAACGGCCTCGAGTTTCTTTAGGATCGCCTCGGCGCTCTCGAGTGTCAGATCGTCTAAGGTACTCGCGCCATAAGCAACGAGTCCTTTGGCGACCCGCTCGGAGGTGAGGCCAAGCTGTTCAATTAAGACTCGAATCCGCGCTTTGATTTCCCCAAGAGCCGGCGGCGCAATGGGCTTGGCTTTCCTCGCGAGGGTTTCCTTGCCGAACAGCGATTCGAATAGCCCATACTTTGCCTCAAAGGGCTCCTTGGGCAGCTTGTTTGACCGATCCTTAAGGCAAGTGCCCATGTGCCGCCCTTTCTCGTCGACATGGAGCCTGACGATCGTGTCAAAAAGATAGGGCAGGCTCTTCTCGCCGTCAAAGGTGTCGCCGATGGCCTTCATGAAAGCGCCGTCCGCGTACTGGGTTTTCTGCCTGGCCGTGACGATCACGTTCATGTCCAAGGCGATCAGCTTGCGGATGAACTCTTTGAACTCCGCCTTGAGCGTCATCCAGTCTTTGGGTTGCAGATCATAGAACTCGAATTTGTGGCCTTTGCCGCCCTTGTTCCTGGAAAGGAAGATGTCGCTCCATTTTTTCTGAAGCGCGTCCCAGTAAATCGTGATGGGATCAATCACCAATGTACGGTGAGGGTGTTGATTGCTTAAAAGCCAGTTGACGGCCCCCAGCACCTCGTCAGCCGTGGTCGCCTTGAGCACCTCAAAATCAAACGCCTCCCCATAAAGGTCACATCCACCTTCAAGGTCTATGACAACGGGCTTGTAAAATTGAAGAGCCAGGGTGGTCTTGCCCGCCCCTGAGTCTCCCCAAATAAATAGCTTGAGTCTTTTTTCCTTGGCCTTAGCCTTTTGGAAAGGCGAGGATTCGGCGGCCGACTTCTTGGGGTTTCCAAGGCGCACGGCAGGAGCCGGTTTTGGGCTCCCTTCAGTTCGCTCGTTCTGCGGCTCTTCTGGTAACACGACATCGGTTTTCATTAGCTCCTCCTTAACGGATAATTTGCGGTTTGGTGAGTTTCAAATCTGCCGGATTCCAAAATATCGGCCATCCTCTCCATAACCCCTAAGAGCCAACGGCAATGGTCGTTGGTTCTTTTGGTGTGGATTTGTATCGGCCTAGGCTCCTTGCCCTTCACAACGACATCGAACCTTAATCCCTTTTCTACCCGGTCGTTGACGAGGCGATAAGCGAGGCTGTAGACGCTGAGTTGGACGTTATCGTCCACTTCCTCTTGGGTCGGCAGCCTGCCAAAGGCTTTGTTGTCAACGATGCAGCCTTCGGTATCAATTAAGTCCCAAATTCCAACCAAGCAGTACGGAAAATCAGCCCCAAGGCTAACCTCGAAGCGCTCCTCCACCTTGGCGGGAAAAACGATGGGGGCAATGGTTTCGTGATGGGCTTTGGTAATGGCCAGGCCTTGATCCTTCAGTTTGGCCGCGTTTTCACCCGGCTTCAAGCTGATCTCCTCATTCTTAAAAATGTGATCAAAATAACCCGCGTAGAGCTCAAGCATCTGGGATAACGGAAAATCCTTGCCGGTGCTGATTTTCTGGCGGTAATTTTCTTCTAAGGTCCGATGCCAAATCTGGCTTTGGATCATGGCCCCAGTAGGCGGCGTTTTAATGCCCTGGATATAGCGCGTTTCAAATTGCTTGGGATAATGCAGAAACATATTGATCTGCGTCGCGCTTAGATATTTTTTTCTCGGTTCATCCATTTATGGCAACCTTCCTTTGGGTGGTCGTCCAACCCAAGGATTAAATTTCTGCGTTTGATGCTTAGATTCATCAGCAATGCATCAATGGCAGGATGCGGACGAGGCGCGGGGTTTGCAGTTTTTTGAATTTTCTCTTCGGACGGCGCGGATTCTTCCAGCCGAGCGAGAGCATTGTCGTGGCTCATGTCCAGATGTTTCATAGCCTGCCAAACTACTTCGTCGGCAACCCCGTGAACGGCAAAGATGCCGCCTAGCACCAGGGCGATCTCCTCTATGGTTTCGTCTAAGAGTTTTCGGGTTTCTATCAAGCTCATGGTTTTGTCCTCACATATATAAATGCCGAAAAAGTCGAAAAAATGAACACTGCCTAGGGTTCCAGATGGGCCCTAATCCTGGCCAAGGCTCTCGCGTAGCGTCTATAAACGGTGTGGTAGGGAATGCCCTGCTCGCTGGCAAGATTTTTCATGGAAATGCCGTAAATGGCATGGCGGACAATGAGAAAGCTGTCTTGCTCTCCGATAACACCCTTATTGATCAGATCGTCTATTGTTTCCGCAAAGTTTTTGCCTTCTTTGGCCGTGGGCATGATCTCCCCCATTTGAGGCTGACCACTTTCCTGCCCTCGGACGTTTCCAGAAAGTTCCATATTTTTCTGTTCCGATCCGATATTGGCACGCACCCTTTTTTGGGTGTTCATTTGAAGATTTATAGCCACCCTGTCCTTCTTGGCGAGATTCCACTGTTCAATCTCTTCAAGAAAGGCCCAATAAATTTCCGAGAAAAGTTCGTCGGTTGTTTTTGCAATGGGAATGAGCCGGTAATAGAGATGCTCCAGCGCCGGCCAGAGAGCCAAAAGCAAAAGGAGAAAGGCCAAACGTCCGAATCCCCCGTGAAAAGCCTTGATCAGCGCAAAAAGGCAGGCGTCTTTTTGGGAATAATTCTGGCTTAAAGGGTCCCAGAGAACTTTAAGCAGCTCGTGAGCCGAGGGGTATGACCGGAGGATAGGTTCGGTTTCTAAAAGAGCCCGGTATTGTTTCTGAAATTGCGAACTGCCAAGTTCTTCATTGAGGCATTCGCGTATTTTTTCTTTTGAGGCGTTTTTCTGC